>NZ_RZSA01000419.1:0-5300 GCF_003998075.1 Mesorhizobium sp. M2A.F.Ca.ET.037.01.1.1
CCTTCATAGACGACAAGGCGGATCGAGTTCGACCCTATGTCGATGATCGACAGTGGCCGCCGGTCCTGAAGCCGGCCCTGGGAAACTGCAATCACGCGGCGCTGTTCTTCTTGCGGCGTTTGAACTGGGCGATGCGCTTGGGCGCATGCGATTTCAGCGCGTCACCCCGTCCGGAGAGGCTCGGATTGGTCATGAAATATTCCTGCGCGTTGAACGGCTCCTCGCCCTCCTCCAGCGCAACGCGCCGGGAGGTGCCGTCAGCCAATACTTCGAAACTTTGCTGGTTGTCCATGATGTTGCCCAGCATGATCTGGCCAAGCACCTGTTCATGCACAGTTGGATTGGTGATCGGCACCAGGGTCTCGACGCGGCGGTCGAGATTGCGCGGCATCATGTCGGCGGACGAGATGTAGACGATCGCCTCGTCCGACGGCAGGCCGTAGCCATTGCCGAAGCAGAAGATGCGGCTGTGCTCGAGGAAGCGGCCGACAATCGATTTCACCCTGATGTTTTCCGAAAGGCCCGGTACCTGCGGCCTCAGGCAGCAGATGCCGCGCACGACGAGGTCGATCTCGACCCCGGCCCGGCTGGCGTCGTAGAGCGCGTCGATGACGATCGGGTCGACCAGCGCGTTCATCTTCATCCATATGCGCGCCGGCCGTCCTTCGCGTGCGTGGACGACCTCCTCGGCGATGTGCTTCAGGATGCGGTTGCGCAGCGTGAAGGGCGACACAGCAAGGCGCATCTCCTCGGCCGGTTCGGCATAGCCGGTGATGAAGTTGAAAATCTGCGCGACATCGCGCGCGATCGTCGGGTCGGTCGTGAAGAAGGACAGGTCGGTGTAGATGCGGGCGGTGACCGGGTGGTAGTTGCCGGTGCCGAGATGGACATAATTGCGTAGCCGGCCGTCCTCGCGGCGTACGATGAGCGACATCTTCGCGTGGGTCTTCAACTCCAGGAAGCCGAACACGACCTGGACACCGGCGCGCTCAAGGTCGCGCGCCCAGCGGATATTGGCCTCCTCGTCGAAGCGCGCCTTGAGCTCGACCAGCGCGGTCACCGACTTGCCGGCCTCGGCGGCGTCGATCAGCGCGCGCACGATCGGGCTGTCGTTCGAAGTGCGGTAGAGCGTCTGCTTGATCGCCACCACCTCCGGGTCGGCGGCGGCCTGGCGCAGGAACTGCACCACCACGTCGAAGGATTCGTAAGGGTGGTGGACGATGATGTCCTTCTCGCGGATGGCGGCAAGGCAGTCGCCGCCATGCTCGCGGATGCGCTCGGGGAAGCGCGGATTGTAGGGGGTGAACTTCAGGTCGTCGCGCGGAATGGCGACGATCTCGGAAATCTGATTGAGCGCCAGCGGACCGGTGAGCACGCTGATGCGGCTCGCCGAGACGCCGAGCTCGCCGGCGACGAAGTCGCGCAATTCGGCCGGCATCAGCGTGTCGAATTCGATACGGATCACCGAACCGCGGCGCCGCCGCTTCAGCGCCGTCTCGAACAGGCGCACGAGGTCTTCCGACTCTTCCTCCACCTCGATATCGCTGTCGCGGATGATGCGGAACGTGCCCGAGCCCTTGACCTCATAGCCGGGGAACAGCTTGCCGATATAGAGGCCGACCGCCTCCTCCAGCGGGATGAAGCGCACATGGCGCTTGCGGTCCGGCAGGCGGATGAAACGCCTGAGCGCCACCGGCAGGCGCAAGAGCGCGCTCATCTCCTCGCCGTTCTTGCGATGGCGCAATTGCAAGGCGATGGAAAAGCCGAGATTGGGGATGAAGGGAAACGGATGCGCCGGGTCGATCGACAGCGGCGTCAGCACCGGGAAGACCTGTTCCTGGAAATGCTCCTCCAGCCAGGTCTTCTCATCCTTGGTCAGCGCGTCGCGGGTGATGCTTTCGATGCCTTCCTTGTTGAGCAGGGCCATCAGCGCCGAGAGGCTCTTCTGCTGGTCCTCCTGCAGGCGCTCGACCTCGCGCAGCAGCTGCTCGAGCTGCTGCTCGGGCGTGCGGCCGTCCGGGCTCTTCAGCGCGATCCCTTCGCGCACCTGACCGGCAAGGCCGGCAACGCGGACCATGAAGAACTCGTCGAGATTGGCGGCCGAGATTGACAGAAAGCGTACGCGCTCGAGCAGCGGATGATGCTCGTTGAGCGATTCTTCCAGCACGCGGCGATTGAACTGCAGCCAGGAGAATTCGCGGTTGACGAAACGGTCGGGATTGCCGCCGTCGGGGCTCGCCGCCTCGACGGTGATGAACTCGCTCTGCACCGGCTTCAGTTCGTTCATGTTTCCCGCTCTTGCCCGCAACCGCCCCAGGGAGCGCCGCATCTTGCCGTCCGGCGACGCTCTAACATCTCTTTGTGACGCATGATCGTCACGGAATCGCTCCGTGCCAGCCTCACGCGCTTAACCGGCTCAACTTATCCTCTGCCAGCCTTTTGCGACAGTTTGATTTCATCGATCTTGCAAACTGGCATGTTATGCTCCAGATGCAGGCGGGTCACACCCACTGGCCGAACCCGATTGGAGACGACGATGGCAGGCGGTAGCATTCCCCATTTCCAGAACGACGCGGGCCATCCGGTCATCGAGATCGGCGTCAAGGAATTCATGTGCACCGGCGCCAACCCGCCTTTCGATCACCCGCACGTGTTCCTCGACATGGGTGACGACAATGAAAAGGTCTGCCCCTACTGCTCGACGCTTTATCGCTATTCGCCGTCGCTGAAGGCGACAGAAACGCAGCCAGCCGGCTGCCTCTATGTCGACCAGGCCGCCTGAGCCGACCATGATTGAAGCACGGTCCCGGCAAGTCGTCATAGCCGGGGCCGGCATCGCCGGATTGACGGCAGCACTTGCCTTCGCTGAGCGCGGCTTGCCGGTCAAATTGTTCGAGCAGGCCAAGCAGCTCCAAGCGGCCGGGTCCGGCCTCCAGCTGGCTCCCAACGCAACCCGCATCCTGCGCCGGCTTGGCGTGCTCGACCGTCTGTTGCCCAACGCGGTCCGGCCCGAAGCGGTGGTGCTGAAGGATGCGAAAAGCCTGCGTGAGCTGGCCCGCGTGCCGCTTGGACAGGCGGCCGAGAAGCGCTGGGGCGCGCCCTATCTGGTGGCGCACCGCGCCGACCTGCAGGCGGCCATGGCGGAGGAAATGGCAGGGCGGTCGGATATCGAGCTCGTTACCGGTGCGCGGGTGACAGGCATCGCCGCCGACCAGCGAAGCGTGACCGCGACGGTAGAGGCCGACGGCAAAACCACGTCGATTGCAGCCGGCCTGCTGGTTGGAGCCGATGGCGTCTGGTCGACGGTTCGCGCGCAGCTTGCGGCCCGGGACTCCGCCTTCGCGAGAAGCCGCTTCTCGGGCCGACTGGCCTGGCGCACCACCGTGGCGGTCGACAGCCCCGCCGGGCAGGCATTTGCCGAGATCGGGGTGGCGGGCTGCGTCACAACCTTCCTGCATCCCGGCTTCCATTTGGTCGCCTATCCCGTGAGCAAGGGCCGCACCGTCAACCTCGCCGCTTTCACCAGAGGCGAACGCATCGCGGAAGGCTGGTCGGGCCATGCCGACCCGGCCATCCTGTCCAATGCCATGCATGGCACCGCACCGATGCTCGCAAAGCTCATCGCGCTGGCGGGGTCGTGGACGGCGTTTCCAATGCACACTGTCCGGCAACAGCGCTGGGCCGTCCCGCAAGGCATCGCGCTGATCGGCGACGCCGCGCATGCGATGACGCCGTTCGCGGCCCAGGGCGCGGCCATGGGAATCGAGGACGCCTCAGTGCTCGCCAATCTCGTTGCCGATTTTCCCGGCGATCCGGCCCACAGCCTCGCCGTCTGGGAAAATCTCAGGCGGCCGCGCGTCGAAAGGGTGCTCAAACGCGGCGCGTTCAATCGGCTGACCTGGCACGCCTGGGGACCGGTGGCAGTCGCCCGCAATCTGGTGCTGGCGACGCGGCCGCCGGAGAAGCTCGCCGCGGACTTGGACTGGCTTTATGGCTGGGAGGAACGGAAGGTGGTGCAGGGGTAGGACGTTGAAGACGTTATGAACAAAACCGTTCGATATAAATTCGATCCAACAAATCCACCGCCTCTGACGGAAGCTCAGAAGGCTGAAATCGCTGCCCTGAAAGCGCGACGGGAAGATGATATCGATACCAGCGATATTCCGGAATTGACGGAAGAGTTCTGGCGGACGGCTGTCCGAAATCCGTATTTCAAACCGATCAAGCAGCAGCTGACTCTTCGTCTCGATTCAGATGTCGTCGCTTGGTTCAAGAGGCATACACGTGACGGTCGCGGTTACCAGAGCGCAATCAACAAGGTGTTGCGTGAATATGTGACGAAGCAAGATCGCAAGGCCGGCTGACGGGCAAAACCACCTAGTTATACAACCCCATCGACCACCACAGCGACACTGGTAGCGGGTTCCACCAGCCCGTGCGCACGCCGGCGATGCGTAATCCGGCCCCCGTCCAGGTGTTGCAGCCGACCAGCGCGTTGAAATGGCCATTGGCTTCGTAGAAACGGTCGTAGGCCGAGTAGCCGGCATCCTCGACGGCCACAGGCCCGCCCTTGCCCTGCCGGAAACTCGCGGTGATGTAGTCCAGCAACGCCGCGAAATGCGCCTCGTCGATGTCGAAGCCGGCGACATTCGGATGCAGCTCCTTGATCGTGCCGGCGACATCGACATGCATCACCGAGACATCGAGCGTCAGCGCCTTCAACACCGGCGCGGCATTCAATTGCGACCATGTCGGCGTCTCCAGATAGAAGGCGCGGCCGCCCCAGCCGAAGACGATGTAGCGTGCATCCGGGGCATCCATCGGCAGACCGGCATCGGCGAGGAAAGCAAACCGCCGGCGAACGCCGTCATCCAGAGGGATAGCGATGTCGGTGTGGATCGGGTTCTTCAGCACCAATATGCGCCGTGTCCCCTCGCCTTCGGCCTTCGCCGCGGGCCAGAGCGGGCGCGGCACCAGCGCGCCGAGCGCGGCGGCAAGAAGCACCGCCGCGACGAGCATTGCCAGATATCGCAGGATTGTTCTCATCGGGCGCGGTAGGTCCGGACGAGAAAAAAGAAATCCGAAGCTTTCATCGGTGTTTTCCGAGATAAGCCGAAGTCTTTCATGACTTCGTCATCCTCGGGCTTGACCCGAGGATCCATGCCGTGACCTTTGATGTAGAGCGCGGCGGAGCAGAATTCTGCAACCGTCGCAACGCCTTAGCGTCACGGCATGGATCCTAGGGTCTGCGCGCGTCGCTTCGCTCCTTGCTCCGCCCTAGGATGACGAAGGCACGGGCA
>NZ_RZSA01000041.1:0-13804 GCF_003998075.1 Mesorhizobium sp. M2A.F.Ca.ET.037.01.1.1
CACCGCGCCGCAGAGTTGCCGGTCTGGCTGCACAGATACAATTGGCACCGTCCCCACGGGAGCCTAAAGTCCAAAACACCTATCAGTCGCCTCGCTCTAACCGAGGACAACCTGTTGAGGCTCCACACCTAGCTATCGGTCTCGCGCCGCGATCTTTTCGCGGTGTGCTGGCCGGAGCGCCTTCTTTCGTCGGCATTTCCGCGGGCGAGGGCCATGATATCCAGAACCTCGTTGTCGGAGAGCTGCGGGAAGTTGCCGTAATAATAGCTCAGCGCCCGAAAACGTGCAGGCTGATTGAGGCAGATCAAATCCGCTTCCTGCGAGAGCTCGTCCGCGGTGTCCACCGGCGCCACGGGAAGAGCGACGATGATCTTGCGCGGCGAACGTCGCTTCAACGCGCGAATGGCGACCTTCATCGTCGTTCCGGTCGCCGCCCCGTCGTCAACGACGATCACCGTTTTGCCCGCCACCGACAGGGGCAGGTCTTTCCCACGATATACCGCCCGTCGCCGTTCCAGTTCGGGGCGCTCCTGCGCGATCAGGACACGAAGCGCGCCGTCATCGAGGGCGTATGCCTCCACGATTTCCCGGTTGAGAACGACGTCGGGAGGCTCGCCGTCCACGATGGCGGCCACGGCCAGTTCCGGATTGCCCGGCGCTCCGACCTTTCGAACGATCACGAGGTCCAGCGGCGCCTTGAGGGCCTTGGCTACCTCGGCAGCCACAGGGACGCCGCCTCGCGGCAAGGCGAGCACAATCGGGTCCTTCAGCTGAAGCAGGTCCAGCGATGCTCCGAGCTTCTGCCCCGCCTCCTGGCGATCGCGAAACATCGTCATTCCTCCGGCCACAGGTGGCGCAGTGACTTCTTCATCGAGTTTCGGACCTGGACGATCTCACCGTGGGAAATATGCCGGTCGAGAAGCCTGAACACCGCTACGATCGCCTTGTCGGTGTCGACCTCCGGCTCGTAGCCAAAGCTGTTGCGGACGCAAATGACGAAGTCGCTCTTTTTGCGTTCCCACGTCGGTTCGGCCGGGTTCCACCCTTCGAAATAGATGCCTCTGATCAGCGTCGGCAACTGGGCCGACAGGTCGGCCATTTCCTCCGGCGAAAGCCAGTCGCGCAAGGTATGCAGGACCGCTTTCAGCAGGCGAAATGCGCTTTGCTCATTCCAATCCAGGTCCCTGGCAAGCTCGTTCACCCATTGCTGCGTCTGCTCGGCGGCATGTGTGATCGAAGTGTGTGAAACTGCGTGTGTCATCCTCCTCATCCTTCGACTGTTTTGGTTCTCCCTAGCTGCCCTTGCTGGGAACGGCGCATCGCTCCGGACAAGTTCAACGTCCCGGATTTCAGCCGCCTGCCTTGTTCACCAGCAGCGGGATGATCCGATCGGTCTTGGCGACGGCGGGGCGGCCTGAGCCGGCATAGGGGATGCCGAGCGCATCCCAGGTCTCGACCAGCGCATCCTGCAATTCGGCGATCAGCGCGTCGGAGTGGAACGGCGTCGGCGTGATGCGCAGCCGCTCGGTGCCGCGCGGCACCGTCGGATAGTTGATCGGCTGGATATAGATGCCGTGCACGCCAAGCAGCCGGTCGCTCGCCATCTTGCAGAGCTCGGGATCGCCGACCAGCACCGGCACGATATGGGTGGCCGATTCCATCACCGGCAGGCCCGCCACGGCAAGCACCTGCTTGGTGCGCGCCGCCTGGCGCTGCTGCGCGTCGCGCTCGGCCTGCGAGCGCTTCAGGTGGCGGATCGAGGTGGTGGCGGCGGCCGCGATCGCCGGCGGCAGCGCGGTGGTGAAGATGAAGCCCGGCGCATAGGAGCGCACCGCGTCAATCACCGCACTGGTGCCGGTGATGTAGCCGCCCAGCGTGCCGAAGGCCTTGGCCAGCGTTCCCTCGATGATGTCGATGCGGTCGGCAAGGCCCTCGCGTTCGGTGATGCCGCCGCCGCGCGGTCCGTACATGCCCACCGCATGCACCTCGTCGATATAGGTCATGGCGTTGTAGCGCTCGGCCAGCTCGACGATCTCTCTGATCGGCGCGATGTCGCCGTCCATCGAATAGACGCTCTCGAACACGATCAGCTTGGCGCGCTCGCGCCCCGCCGCCTGCAGCAGGCTTTCCAGATGCGCGACGTCGTTGTGGCGAAAGATCTTCTTTTCTGCGCCGGAGCGGCGCACGCCTTCGATCATCGAGGCATGGTTGAGCTCGTCGGAGAGCACCAGGCAGTTGGGCAAAAGCCGGGCGATGGTCGAGATCGAGGCCTCGTTGGAGACGAAGCCGGAGGTGAAGACGAGCCCTGCCTCCTTGTCATGCAGGTCGGCGAGCTCCCGCTCCAGCTCGACCAGCGGGTTGGAGGTGCCGGAGATGTTGCGGGTGCCGCCGGCGCCCGAGCCCATCTTGCCGGCCGCGGTCTGGAAGGCGGCGATCACATCCTCGTTCTGGCCCATGCCGAGATAGTCGTTGGAGCACCAGACGGTGATTTCCTGGGCGCGGCCGTTGGAACGCCAGATGGCGCGCGGGAACTTGCCCACCATGCGCTCAAGGTCGGCGAAGACGCGGTAGCGCCGCTCCGCGTGGAGCTGGTCGATCGCATCCTCGAAGAACCGCTGGTAATTCATGTCGAGCTCCTGTGCAGCCGAAATCCGTGTTGGGTAGCGCGTTGACCTACCTGGCCGACACCATACGAGGCATGCGAGGACCTCACTTTGAGCTATGTCAATTCCGGGATGCCTCCGGCGGTCGAGACAATGCGACTGGAGGTGGCTTCAGCCCGCGGGCTTGTGTTTCACAAAAAAAAGTGGATGACCGCGATATTTGGAGTAGGAATGATGAACAGCCTGCATTGAGGGTAGTCGTGGACCGGTTCATTGCACGGGCTAATATTGCCCATTTCGAAGACTTGCTTGCCGCGGAAACCGACCCGCAGAAGCGGCGGGTGATCGAGAACCTGCTTGCACGCGAGAGGCAGAAGCTCGAAATCGCGGAGCATCAAGCCGAGGCCGCAGGGAAACCTTCGGATCCAGAGAAATGAGGCCTGGTTGCGGGGAAGGCTCCTCAGTGCACCGGCCCGATGCACTGAGGAAATGATCATCCGTGGTTTCAGGCAGCCTTGACGGTGATCTTCTTCTCGGCCTTCTGCGCTTCGGCCGTCTTCGGCAGCTTTACAGTCAGAATGCCCTTGGTGAAACTGGCGTCGATCTTGTCGGCGTTTACACCTTCGGGCAGCCGGAACGAGCGCTGGAAGGAGCCGTAGCGGCGCTCCGAGAGATAGTAGTCCTTCTCCTTTTCCTCTTTTTCTTCCTTCTTCTCGCCCTTGATCGTCAGCACGTTGTTGGCGAGCTTTATGTCGACGTTCTTTTCGTCGATGCCCGGCAGTTCGGCCGTGATCTCATACGCATCGGCCTTTTCCACCAAGTCCATCGCCGGCGCCACCGGCCACTCGCCGCGCAACTTCGCGGGGAAGTCCCTGCCGAACAGCGAACGGGTAGCGGGCAAGTGGAAATCGAAGGGATGAAAGTCATCGAAAAGCCGGTCGATTTCGCGTCGCAGGCTCTCGAAAGGCCCCGCCCAGTTATCCGATCGGGCGGGAACGTTCTTCTCGGTTCTCACGGGCAGTTTGGTAGCGGCTTCAGCCATGGCTTTTCTCCTCAAAGGTGGATTGGGCAACAAGTACCGCCGCCTCCGCTCTTTCACCGCAGGTCTTCCAGCACGCGCCAGACAGAGGTCGGCGGACCTGCTCGACAGGCATCCTCGCTGAACTGACCCATCCGCTTCGCGACGTCCGCGTTTGACACGGGGTCGATGCGACCGCACTGCAATTCATGCGCGACCTGTCGAGACCGGCATCAAAGCACCGGTATGAGCAGCCATCGTTGATCCGCGTCAAACAAGCCGCAAGAAGGAACGATTGGGGTCAAAGAGCCCGAACCAGGCTCGTTCGATGGACGCCGGATCGCGCCAAGAGGCCTCCTGGCCGGAAAATCTGACTCAAATCAAAGCGCGGAGCGAATCTTCGATCACACTGGCCGAATGTGGAATCCGATCGCAAGCGCGCCACCCGGCCGCAACCTCGAACTGGCCGTCATCGACGACGATGGCGTGCACGCGCTCGTGTTCCCTTGCGAGAAGGCGCCGGTGGGCTGGAAGAATGTCGCGACCGGGGCGCGGGTCGACATCCGTCCGACCCACTGGCGTGTCTGGAATCCGGAGGAGCACCAGCTTGGCTTCCTGCAGATTCCGCACTGATGCGCGCCCTCTGGGGTGTAGCTTTTCAGGGCGGCATGCAGCGGAAGCAAGGACTTGAACCGCGTCGCTTCAATCCGCTTCAGCTCTTCGGATCGGCGATCAAGGCCATGCGCACCAGATGCGAGAGGCTGCTGGCGCCCATCTTGCTCATGACATTGGCGCGATGGATTTCAACGGTCCGCGGACTGATCCCGAGATCATAGGCAATCGTCTTGTTCGGTAGTCCCGAAACAAGGCCGTCGAGCACCTGGCGCTCCCGCTCCGACAGCGTCGCAAGGTTCTTTCGAATTCCGGCTGATTGCGGGTGCGCCGCGATCGGCTGGCTGCGGTGGTCCAGGGCGGAACGAATGGCATCGATCAGCACCTGATCGTCGAATGGCTTCTCGATGAAATCGGCAGCGCCCTCCTTCATCGCCTGCACGGCGAGGGCCACGTCGGCATGACCTGTCATCACGATCACCGGCGCATTCAGGCCGCGCGCCTTCAGCTGCCGCAGGAACTCGATGCCGTCAATGCCGGGCATACGCACATCGGTGACGATGCAGCCGTCGATCTCCTTCGGTTCCGGTGCCAGGAATGCGGTCGCCGACTCATGGAGGCGCACGGCAAAGTCGGCTGTCGCAAGAAGAAAACCCAGCGACTTGCGAACATCGACGTCATCATCGACGACATGAACGACATCATTAGCCACGGGCAACCTCGTCCTTCTCTACGGCACGCAAGGTGAACCGAAATGCCGTTCCTCCGCCGGGCATCGACTCGGCCCAAATATGACCACCATGCGACTCGACGATAGTGCGACAAATGGACAGACCCACTCCCATTCCCTGCTTCTTGGTAGTGACGAAAGGCTGGAAAAGCTGGGCAGAAACCTCGGGCGCCAGCCCCGGGCCGGTGTCGATCACGCCGATCTCCACCATCGCGTCATGTCGCGCCTTGGTCACGACGTGCAATTCGCGGCGGGGCGCGCCTTGCATGGCCTCCACGGCGTTTCTCATCAGGTTCAGCAATACCTGCTCGATCTGGATTCGGTCGGTCAAGACCAGTTCGGCCGACGGATCGAGATCGTAACTGACACGTACATCCGCTTCCCTGGCGCCGACCAGGGCCAGCGAGGAAGCATCCTCGATGAGCGCCGACAGGCGTTCCACCTGGCGCTCGCTTTCGCCCCTGGCGACAAAATCCCTGAGACGGCGGATGACGTCGCCGGCGCGCAACGCCTGTTCGGCGGCCCTCTCCACGGCTTCCCGCAACATTGTGGCATTCTCGTCCTTGCTCTTTTCGAGGAGACGGCGGCTACCCTTGAGATAGTTCGTGATCGCCGTCAGGGGCTGGTTAATCTCATGCGCCAATGTGGAGGCCATTTCGCCAAGGGCGGTGAAACGCGCCATGTGAAGCAACTCCTGCTGCTGTTCCTGCATCCTGGCTTCCGTCCTGTGGCGCTCCGTCAGGTCGCGGCAGAAGCCGGTGAAGAAGCGCCCTGTTCCCGGATGCATTTCGCCGACGGAGAGTTCCATCGGAAAGGTCGATCCGTCCTTGCGCATCCCGGTTACCGTTCGGCCGAGCCCGATAATGCGGCGTTCTCCCGTTGTCAGGTATCGCTGCAGGTATGTGTCGTGCTCCTCCCGGTATGGCGAGGGCATCAGCATCTTGACGTTTCGTCCGATGACCTCGCCGGCCTGGTAGCCGAACAATATCTCGGCCGCCGTGCTGAAGGATTGGATGTTGGCGCCTTCGTCGATGACGATCATCGCATCGGGTACTGTCGCCAGGATCGAACGTAGGTGATCCTCGCGCAGCTGCAGCGCGGCGTTGGCGAATGACAGATCGCTGACGTCGGTGCCCTGAATGAAGATTGCGGTGATCTGGCCATCCCTCGCCCTGACGGGCTGGTAGACGAAATCGAGGATACGCTCCTCCGCAAGGCCGGTTTCATCGTTGCGCAGGATGATCTTGGCGCTGCGGCCGACGTAAGGCTCGCCGGTTTCGCAGACGCGATCGAGCAATTCGAAGAATCCCTGACCCTCGAGCTCGGGCAAGGCCCCGCGAAACGACTTGCCGATAACCTGCCGCTGGCCGATCAAGTGCTGAAACGCGGCATTGGTCAGCTGAAAGACGTGGTCCGGCTCGCTGAGCAAGGCTATGAAGCCCGGAGCCTGGTCGAACATCAGGGCGAGAAGCTCGTGTTCCGGCAAGATATCGAGGGCGGCCAGCGGCGATGGCTTGGCTGCTTCTGGCCGGCCTTGTTCCGTCTTGCTCACGAGCGGTCTCCGGATCGAGAAACAGCAGCGGCCGACGATTTAGCACGCATCATTCCGCCCGCCAAACAGCGGCGCCGCTGTGACGATTTGATCTGTATCAAGGCGCCCCAAGCTCGCACAATGCAAGTGACAGACATTCCGCGTTCGGAGCGAGGTGCCTGCATGTCCTATAAAACGATAATCGTCAATCTGGCCGTTGATACAGACCCCGCGCCGGTCGTGAAGCTGGCGGTGGAACTGGCGCAGCGCTTCGATGCCCACCTCGTCGGCCTTGCCGCCGCGGACGTCCCGCCTTTGGTGTCCACGGGAGAGGGCCTGGTCTACGAAGGCGAGGTCATGCAGGTCCAGCGCACCGAGATCGAGAAGCGCCTTGCCGAATTGCGCGATATCTTCGAGAAGCTCGTCCCTGGCTCGGTCAGCAGCGAATGGACGCAATACATTTGCGGCCCGACCCGCGCTCTCGGCCTTGCGGCCCGCTCGGCCGATCTCATCGTGACCGCCGAGGGCGGGGAGGATGTCTTCCGTGCCGTCGACGTCGGTAGCCTCGTGCTTGGCGCCGGTCGCCCCGTGCTGGTCACGGCGGGCAATGCCGAGCATCTACTGGGCAAGACCGTCCTTGTCGCCTGGAAGGACAGCCGGGAAGCGCGAAGGGCCTTGTCCGATTCCTTGCCGTTTCTGGCGAAAGCCAACGAAGTGGTCGTCGCCACGATGGAAACCGAGTCCGGGGAAGATGTGCGAAACAGCATCGCCGACGTCGCGGTTTTTCTGGAGCAGCATGGCATCATGGCGCGAACCGAAGTGATCCCCGGCGACGCGGATGGCGACAGGCTGGCGGCGTTTGCGCGGTCAATCCACGCCGATCTGATCGTCTCCGGCGCCTATGGTCACAGCCGGCTGCGGGAATGGGCCTTCGGCGGCGTCACACGCACGCTCATCGGCGAGAGCAATATCAATCGCCTGTTGTCGAACTGATCGGTCGGCCATGGTGACCGGTGGAGCCGATCCGATGGAACGGGCGGCGGTCCGGCCCGCCGAACCGCAGTCGACCGGCCGTGCGCCCGACATCGCCAAGCAGGCCTACTGGTCGCTTGAAGCCGATCGGCTGGTCGGACAACTGGAGACCTCCACTTCCGGACTGCTGAGCGCGGATGCGGCGGCCCGGCTTGCCAAATTCGGACGAAACGCCCTGGTGCCTCGGTCGAACCGATCGGCGTTGGCTGTGCTCGCGCGTCAGTTTCGCAGCCCGCTGGTCCTGATCCTGGTCTTCGCCGCCGCCGTGTCGGTGTTCGTCGGCGAAGGTCATGAAGCAGCAATCATCGGCGCGATTGTGCTCGCCAGCTGTATCCTCAGCTTCACCCAGGAATATGGCGCCTCTCGTGCCATGGAGGCGCTGCAGCAGCGCATCTCCCGCAAGGCCACCGTGCTTCGGGACAGCTTCGAACGGACTGTCGATGTCGAGAACATCGTTCCTGGCGACGTCGTCTGCTTGTCGGCGGGAAATCTCATCCCCGTCGATGGCGTCGTCCTGGAGTCGCGGGATTTCAACGTCAGCGAATCCGTTCTGACCGGCGAAACCTTTCCCGTCGTGAAATCCGCCGGCCGCTCCGCGCCCGAAGCCGGTATCGCGCAACGGACCAACTCCGTGTTCACCGGCACCTCGGTTCGCAGCGGAACGGCAAAGGTGCTTGCCGTCGCCACGGGAGCGCGGACCGAGTTCGCGGCGATCGCCGAAGCCTTGGAGCGGCGGATCCCGGAAACCGAGTTCGCCCGAGGCATCAGAATGTTCGGATATCTGATGACCGAGATCATGCTTGCGATCGTCATCATGGTGTTCTTCGCCAATGTGATGCTCAACCGGCCACTGATCGAATCTCTTTTGTTTTCGCTTGCCCTCGCTGTCGGCCTGACGCCTGAACTGCTTCCCGCGATCATCAGCGTCACCCTGGCCAAAGGCGCGCGCACGATGGCCGCCAGCGGCGTCATCGTGCGTCGCCTCGACGCGATCGAGAATCTCGGCAGCATGGACCTGCTGTGCACCGACAAGACAGGAACGCTGACGGAGGGCGTCATTCACCTCGATGGATCGTTCGATGTCGAGGGCACCGCTTCGAAGGACGTCCTGCTTTGGGCGCTGCTGAACGCGACCTTGCAGACAGGGCTGAAGAATCCCCTGGACGAGGCAATTGCGAGTGCGCCGCATGACCACGAGGATCTGTCCGGTTTCACCAAGATCGACGAGATCCCTTACGATTTTGTCCGCAAGCGGTTGTCCGTCGCCGCGCGGGACAGCTCTCGCGAACAGATCCTCATCACCAAGGGAGCAGTCCAGAATGTCGTCGAGGCGTGTGGCTTCGTTCAAGGTCCGCACGGCTTGACACCCCTTGGCGCGGCGGAGCGCCAGGCGATCGACGAGAGATTCAGGCGCTGGAGCGCGCAAGGATATCGCGTTCTCGGCCTGGCGATCCGGAGATTTCAGGACAAGGCTGGCTTCAGCCGTGACGACGAAACCGGAATGGCCTTCGCCGGCTTCCTGCTCTTTCTCGATCCCCCGAAAGAGGGGGTGCGGAAAACGCTGTCGGCGCTTACTGACCGCGGCATTGGCGTAAAGGTGATTTCCGGCGACAACCGCTATGTCGCCGCGCACCTGGCCGAGGCTGTGGGCCTCCGGTCCGCCAGGATCATGACCGGCGAAGACCTGTCGAAACTGACGAAGAATGGGCTTCTCGCCAGTGTGCGCCATACCGATCTCTTCGTGGAGATCGATCCGAACCAGAAGGAGCGGATTGTCGAGGCGCTGCGCCGGAGCGGCCACGTCGTCGGCTATCTTGGCGACGGCATCAACGACGCGCCGGCGCTTCACGAAGCAGATATCGGCATCTCGGTCGATACCGCCGTGGATGTCGCGCGCGAGGCTGCGGACATCATCTTGCTGAAGCGCGACCTGGGTGTGCTGGTGCGGGGTGTCGATGACGGCCGAAAGACCTTCGCCAACACGATGAAATACATCTCCATCACGACCAGCGCCAATTTCGGCAACATGATCAGCATGGCGGCGGCCTCGCTCTACCTGCCGTTCCTGCCGCTGCTGGCAAAGCAGATCCTGCTGAACAATTTCCTCTCCGACATCCCGGCTCTGGCGATCGCGGGTGACAATGTCGATGCCGAACAGGTGCGCAGGCCGCGTCACTGGGACATCCGTTTCGTCAGGCGTTTCATGGTGAGCTTCGGGCTGGTGAGCTCCCTGTTCGACTTTGCGACCTTCGCTTTCCTTCTTCTGGCCGTTCACGCCACGGCCACCACGTTTCAGACCGCATGGTTCGTGGAATCCGTGCTCACCGAACTTGCCATTGTGCTCGTCGTGCGGACCCACAAAAGGCTGTGGCGCAGCCGTCCCAGCCATTTGCTCGCGGGCCTGACCCTCGGCGTCGGCATTATCTCCATCGCCATCCCCTTTGCCCCGTTTGCAAGCTGGTTCGGATTTGTGCCCCTGGCAGGACCGGTGCTGGCCGGGCTGCTCGCGATCACCGCGCTCTATGTGCTTGTGTCGGAAATGACCAAAAGCTGGCTCTTCGCCCATGGCAGCCGCGGCAAGCGCAGACGAAAAGCGGTTGGTCCACATCTGGATCGAGCCGCGACCAGACCGGGCCGCGCCGCGGGTTAAGCTCGGGGAGGCAGCTCGATGACCGCCGCTGGGCGCCACTCGCACCGGTCTAGAAGTGGAAGAGCGCGCTTCCTGTATGGCGGCGGATCGAGGTCGAGCATCGAAAAGTCGTCATCGGGCGCGATGGCCATTGATATGCGGCCCTTGCCGCCAGCTGACGATGATTGACAGCGGTTTGACAGCTTCCGCATGCGACAACTCCCTTCCATGAAAACCGTATCGATGAGCCTGGCAGCTCTGGGCGTGGCCGCGCTTGTGATGGCCTTGCCGTCGCCCGTCCGGGCGCAGGATGACGACGATGATCATGATCGGGCGCGCGATCTCCATGAGCGCGGCGAAATCGAGGGTCTTGCCGACATCATGGCCATCGTGCGCGCCAAGGCTCCCGGCAAGATTGTTTCGGTCGATCTCATTCGTGCCGAAGGCAAATGGATCTATCGGTTCCAGGTGGTCGCCGCCGACGGCAGGCGCCGGATCGTTGACGTCGATGCCGGGGTGGGCGGTGTCAAGGGTGATGAAGGCCACAGATGAAGATCCTCGTGGCTGAAGACGAACCGCGCATCGCGGCCGACATCGCGGCGGTCCTGAATGCCTCGGGCATGGCTGTCGACATCGTGGACAATGGTGCAGCGGCCTGGTTTGCGGGCGATGTCGAGAACTACGACGCGGCGATTCTCGACCTCGGCCTGCCGAAGCTCGACGGCCTCACGGTGCTGAAGCGCTGGCGCGCAAATGGCCGTCGCTTTCCCGTCCTCATCCTGACGGCGAGGGGGCTGTGGACCGAGCGCGTCGAAGGGATCAACGCCGGCGCCGACGACTATCTCCCGAAACCTTTTGAAATGGAGGAACTGCTGGCGCGGCCGCGAGCCATCCTGCGCCGCTCGAGCGGGCAGGCAGCACCAGTGCTGAAATCAGGCCCTTTGCTGCTCGACACGCGCCAGATGCGCATCTCGCTTCGCGGCGTTCCGGTGGCGCTTTCGCCGCTCGAATATCGGCTTCTCGCGTTCCTGATGCATCATGCCGGCCGTGTGGTCGCATCAACCGAGCTTGCCGAGCATCTGTACAGTTCCGACAACGAACGCGATCCCAACACAATCGAGGTCATCGTCGCGCGTCTGCGGCGCAAGCTTGGCAGCAAGATCATCGAGACGCGTCGCGGTTTCGGTTACTTTGTCCCCGACGGGCCGGATTGATGCGCAATTCGATCCGTTTCAGGCTCTGGTCGGCAAGGGCGATATCGATCGTCATCGCCCTTGCCATCGCCGGTGTCGGTCTTCGCTATCTGTTCGAACTGAACGTCGAGAGGCGTGTTGTCAGTGAGCTGACGGACGATCTCAACGAACTGATCGCCGCGACGAGCTTCACGGCCGATGGCCGTCTGTTTGTGGCGTCCACGCTGGCCGACCAACGCTTCTCCAATCCGCTGTCCGGCCACTACTGGCAAGTGGAAGACCTGGCCACCCACAGCCTCGTTCGGTCGCGCTCACTGTGGGATGCAACGCTGGCCCTGCCCAAACAGGCAGGCAATGGCGAGTTGCGGAAGGAAGAACTCAAGGGGCCCGGCGGCGAGCTCACCGTCGCCGTCATTCGCACGATCACCGATGCGGACGGGCGGGCCTTTCGCGCCGTGGTGGCGGAAGACCATCGCAATGTGGAAGTTTCCGTTGGCGAGTACGTCCGTGACCTTGCGCCGGCCCTCGTTGTGCTGGCCTCCGCCCTGATGGGAGCTTTCTTCATCCAGATCACCGTCGGCCTGGCGCCGCTGGAAAGCCTGAGGATCGCCGTCAAGAACGTGATCGCGCAGCGGACGGCACGGTTGGACGTGGCCGCGCCGAGCGAAGTGCAGCCACTCGCCGACGAGATCAACCGCCTGCTCGACGCCCAGGAGAAAGCCCTCTCTCGGGCGCGCTCGCGTGCCACCGACCTTGCGCATGGCCTCAAGACGCCGCTGCAGGTCCTGTCCGCCGACATCCGGACCCTGCGCAAGAAGGGCGAAAGCGAGCTTGCCGACGAAATCGAGAAGAGCGCGAGCGCGATTCGCCGTCATGTCGAGCGGGAGTTGGCACGCGCTCGTCTGGCGCCTGGTGTTTCGGGCGATGCCGCTTGCCTTGTCCGTGAGGTGGCGAGTGGCGTGGTCGCGGTCGTCAAGCGCACGCCGAGGGGCAAGCAGCTCTCATTCGTCATCGATGCCGCCGAGGATTTCATCGCGCCCGTCGACGAGGGCGATCTTTCCGAGATTCTCGGCAATCTGGTGGAGAACGCGACGCGTTTCGCAAGCTCCGCGGTTCATGTGAGCGCATCGGCAAGCGCTGGCGAGGTGATCATCAAGGTCGTCGATGATGGGCCGGGCATTCCCGAGGCCGCCCTGCACGCCGCTCTGGTACGTGGCGTTCAGCTCGACAGCAAGGGCGGCGGCAACGGCCTCGGCCTAGCGATCGTTTCGGATATCGTCGAAGCCTATGGCGGCCGTCTCGAAATGGCCAATGCCAACTCCGGTCTGGCGGTGACCATCCACCTGCCATGGCATGCTTGAGCGGCGCCCGTCTGGCGAAGCAATTCCACGAAATGGACAGCGCTCCTTGATCGAGATCAACGTCGCATGCCGCCTGAGATGGCAATGATTTGCCGTCTGAGGAGTGTAGCGAGATGAGCTTTCTCGATTATCTGATGGGCGTTGACGCCAGAATTGCCTTGATGGGACGCATGATGCAGAAAACGGGCGTCGACCGGCAGCTGCGGGTCGTGGCCGATCACGTCGCCGTCACCAATCGCGCCGTGGACCGGTGCCGCTCCTGCGGCCACCAGGACGAATGCGCGGCCTGGCTCGACGAAACCGAGCATGCGGATCACCCGCCGGCCTATTGCCGCAATGGCGACTTGATTGCGCGTTTGCAGTCTATCGGTTGATCGAGCGCCGAGGCCGCGGCCTTGATCGGTTGCCGCCGTGAGCCGCCCTGGCTACCCGGCCGACTAACAGGCGGCTCCTGTGATGCCCTCAACCCGAAGGCGTTCATCTATTGCGTGGCCATCGTGCCGATGGACATCGAGGCGGCCGCGCTGGGCATCGCCTGGATGGCGCTGCTCGTGATCAAGGCACTGACCGGATCGATATGGCTGCTGCTGGGCGGGCGGTTGAGCGGCGGCAAGAGGATGGCCGACGCCATCGCCGGCGCGGCGCTCATTGTCTTTGCGCTGCTGCTGGTTCGCCCCCTGATGCCGTTGTCCGCGATTTGAGTGCGTGCGCCGGAAGCGCGACGGTCTTCAGGAGACAAGCACCACCGAGAATGGCCCGGCGCAAAAGAGCTTGTCCGTGACCTTCTTGACCCCGGCAACGTTCTCGGCCGCAACCACGGCAGCTTTTCGCTGGCGTTCGTCGAAGATGGCGCCGCTCAGCTCAACGTCTCCCTTGTCGACGGTGACGCCGATAAGGTCGCCGCCGACGCTCCAGGACTGCCCCCGCAGCTCGGCAAGAATGTTCCTGCGGATGACCTCGTCGTCGACAGTCGCAGAACCTGATTTGGGCAGAGTGCGGAGCATGATGCGCATCAGATCGGAGCGGCTGACGATGCCGACGATCTTGTCCGCGTCAAGGACAGGCACATTCTTGATGTCGTGGGTTGCCATGAGC
>NZ_RZSA01000420.1:0-5294 GCF_003998075.1 Mesorhizobium sp. M2A.F.Ca.ET.037.01.1.1
GTTCTGGACCGAGACGGTGGCGACCGGGAAGGTCGTTCCGCTGCCCAGGCCGGTGAGCGTGGTCAGGATCAGGACTTCGGGCAGCGAGGCGCGTCCCGCAATGGCACTGAGCACGCCAACGCAGACGATGGCAAGGCTGACGCCGATTATGGCGATGCGCTTGTAATGGACGAAACGCGGGATCAAACGGCCGCTGAGGGTGGCGCCGGCGACCGTGCCGAGCAGCAGGCCCAGCATGGCCATGCCGGATTCGCTGACCGAAAGCCCGACGATCGACTGCAGGTAGACCGGCAGGTAAACCGAAGCGCCGATGTTCGCGGCCTGCAACAGGAACATCGACAGCGTGCCGGCGAGCACGATCGGGTTGCCCAGCACGTCGAGGGAGATCAAGGGCTCGGCCGTCTTGAGCAGCCTCAGCGCGAAGAAAGCCCAGAACACGGCCGAGCAGGCCACCAGCCCCAGGATTTCGCCTGATAACCAGGGATAGGCGCTGCCGCCCCAGTTCAGCGCCAGGAGCAGCAGCGACGTAGCGATGACCAGCAGCGCGGCGCCCAGCCCGTCGATGCGATGGTTCTTGGCCGCGATCGGCAGCTTCTTCAGCGGGTTGTTGATGAGGGCCATGGCAAGGAAGCCGATCGGCAGGTTGATCCAGAAGATCAGCGACCAGTGCAAATGCTCGGCAAAGACGCCGCCGAGCAGCGGGCCGGCGACGCTGGCGACCGCCCATGTGCCGGAGATCCAGGCCGAGTAGCGGGCCCGCTCGCGCGGCGGCACGAGATCGCCTATGACCGTCTGGGCCAGCGCGAAGAGACCGCCGCCGCCGGCGCCCTGGATCGCCCGGCCGATGACCAGCACCAGCATGTTGGGCGCGAGCGCGCTGACCAGCGACCCGAGCAGAAAGATCATGATGGCGGCGTAGATGACGGAACGGCGACCATAGACATCCGAGATCCTGCCGTAGAGCGGCGCCATCGCGGTCGCGGTCAAAAGATAACCGGTGACAATCCACGGCAGATACTCGGCATGGCCAAGCGCGAGCGCGATCGTCGGCAGCGCGGGGGCGACGATTGTCTGGTCAAGGGCTGCCAGCAGCATCGACAACAGCACGCCACCGATGATGGCGTTCTTCTCGCTCTCGCTCATCGGCGCGGCTTTCTGCGCCATCGTCTCGACGGTCTGGTCCATGCATCATTTCTTTCAAAGGCAGGTGCTTGGCGCGCCAAGGTGGCTTTGGCTGGTCGCGCCTGTCATTTCCCATCGTGGATAGGGGGTGTTTCGAACCCGCTATATGTCGTTCGATATAGGCCGTTTTCGACCGTCCTTCGAAAGTTTTCCCCGTCGGGCACCATGCTTGGGCGAAATTGGCCTCGGATGCGGCTTGCTTCGGGTCAAGGCGGCGGCAGCTGGCCGGCTTCAATGCGCTGCATCCGATAGCGCATCAGCCGAAGGATGCGGCTTTCGAAATTGGCGCCCTCGACCCGGTCGAAGCGCACCTGGTCCTGATCGTGCCTGGCGAGCTCGGCTGCCTGGATCGACGCGGCCTCCGCTTTTGCCTGTTCGCACGTCTTTTGCGTGGGGCTGGCCTTCAGCGCGTCCTCGAGCGAGCGCGCATGGTTCTTGGCGATCTCGACATGGCGTTCCTCATGCCGTTTGATGTCGGCCGAGAGCGTGTCCCAGAACAGCCTAACGTCGGGATCGGATTTGCGCGGGCGCCGCCACTCGGGGAGGATCACCTTGACCTTCACGGTGACGGCCGCATCGGCGATGCGGCAGGACTGCGCGCTCTGGGCGTAGCTGATACGGGTCGTAAAGGCCATCTGCGTGGCGCCTGGATGTCGCGATCCGGTGCTCTTCACTTCGGGGCCGTTTCTCGACAGCTGGTTCTGGATATCGTCGAGCGTGCGGCCGCCGACGCTGAAATAGCTGTAGGTCTTCACCAGATTCGCGGGGACCGCCGGCGTGGCGGCGAGCGCGAGCATCAGGGCGCAGAGCAGGGGACGCTTCATCATATTGCCTCTTCACGCACCTTGCTTTAGGGCCGTCGCCAGCGCAACGGAATTGATTTCCAGCGGATCACGCATGGTTGATGGACAATGACGACAAGGCGATGGCAGTTGGCGCATGGGCGCTATCTCGACCTCGGTCCGAAGGCGGTCGTCGTCGGCATCCTCAACGTGACGCCTGACAGTTTTTCGGACGGCAGTTTGTTCATCGCGCCGGGAAAGGCGCTGGAGCAGGCGCGCCGGATGGTGAAAGAGGGCGCCGCCGTGATCGATGTCGGCGGGGAATCGACGCGGCCGGGTTTCGCTCCGATCACGGCTGAAGAAGAGCAGGGTCGCGTGCTGCCGGTCATCGCGGCGCTCGCCGCTTCCGGCGAGGCGCTGATCTCGGTCGACACCTATCGCGAGGACACCGCGCGGCGCGCAGTCGCCGCCGGCGCCCATATCGTCAACGATGTCTGGGGGCTGCAGCGGGAGCCCGGCATCGCGCGCGTCGCCGCCGAAACCGGCGCCGGGCTCATCATCATGCACACCGGCCGCGAGCGGCAGAAACTGCCTGATGTGATCGACGACCAGTTCCTGTTCCTGCGCAAATCGCTCGAGATCGCGCGTGCGGCCAACGTCGCCGACAGTCAGATCGTGCTCGATGCAGGCTTCGGCTTCGCCAAGGAAACGGCGGCGGAGAACCTCGACCTGATGGCGCGGTTTTCGGAGCTTCAGGCGCTCGGCTACCCGCTGATGGCGGGAACCTCGCGCAAGCGCTTCATCGGCACCGCGACCGGGCGCGAGCCTGGCGATCGGGCCGCCGGCACGGCGGCGACGAGCGTCATCCTGCGCTTGAAGGGGGCCGACCTGTTTCGCGTCCACGATGTCGCAATCAACGTGGACGCGCTGGCGCTGACCGATGCTATGCTTGCCCGCGAAACCGAGCCTCCCCCCGGACCCTGATCATGTACGTCATCCGTATGAAGAATTGCGCCTTCTTCGCCCGCCACGGCGTGCTTGACGAGGAGGAGACGCTTGGCCAACGTTTCTATGTCGATGCCGAGCTGACCGTCGAACCCAGCCGTCCGCTGACGGAGGATTCCATCGAGGATACCGTCAATTACGGCGTCGCCTTCGCGGTCATCGAGAAGATCGTGACCGGACATCGCCGCTTCCTGATCGAGGCGCTGGCGCTGGAGGTCGCAAAGGCGCTGACAGCGCGCTTCTCGCAGATCAGGAAGGCCGCGATCACCGTGCGCAAGCCGAACGCCCCGGTGCCCGGCGTGCTCGATTATGTGGAGGTGACCGTTGTCTGGCCAGAATAGCGTCGTCTATCTCAGCCTCGGCGGCAATCTCGGCGATCCGGCGAGGTCCATGGGCGCGGCATTGCGCATACTGGATGGCGACGACGCGACGCGCGTCACCGCGGTCTCGTCGCTCTACCGCACGCCGCCCTGGGGCAAGCTCGACCAACCCGATTTCCTCAACGCCGCCGCGGCGATCGAGACGGCGCTCTCGCCGCGCGCGCTGCTCGACCTTTGCCTCGACGTCGAGAGGCGATTGAAGCGCGTGCGCGAGGAGCGCTGGGGGCCGCGCCTGATCGACATCGACATCCTAGTGTTCGGCGACCGGGTTATTCACGAGACCGGGCTCGAAGTGCCGCATCCGCGCATGCTGGAGCGCGCCTTCGTGCTGGCGCCGCTGGCCGAGATCGCGCCGGGGCTTTCGATCGGCGGCAGGAGCGTCTCGGAACGGCTCGGCGCCGTCGACACATCAGGGATCGAGCGGCTTCCGTCCGGCCGGGAGTGGTGGTTGGCTTAACGTCGCCTAGTTCTCGACAACGAAAGTGCCGCCGGCGTCTTGGTAGACGAACAATTCGACAGCGTCGTACTTTTGGCGGTCAGTCGATATCGCCAGGAAATCATACTCGCCCAAATGCAAGATGACCTCTTGTTTGGTCGATGTAACGCGCTCGATTCTTGCCGCTGTATCGCTCATGCGCAGAGACACCTCCGTATGGATAGCGAGCCCAGTGCCGTCGGTGAAAAGAACGCTGATCCCAAACCCCGGTTCGTTCTTTTCGACAGAGCGGATTGACTTGCCAATCATTCGCGCTTCGAAGCTTCTCACAATACGATTCCCAATCTGTGGTTAACCGGCATCAACCGGAAAAACCGCCGCCGTCGAGAAATGTCTGTTCCTCGGGCGTCGTCTCTCGACCGAGCAACCTGTTTCGATGCGGAAAGCGACCGAAGCGCTCGATGATTTCCAGATGCTCCTCGGCATATTTAAGATCGTTCGCGGCTCGCACGGCGGTGAGTTCCACTGAACGCTTCTGATCGCCAAGCGATTCCGAATGCTCGAATGGAAGGTAGAGGAAGACGCGCAGAGCCTCGTCGAGTTCCAGATCCTGTCCGGCGGCGATCGCCCGGTCGGCAAAATGCCTTGCCAGCGGGTCGGTCACGTACATGTGGCCGGTGCCGCGGAAGCAGTTGCGCGGGAACTGATCGAGCAGGATCATCAGCGCCAGCGATCCTTCAGCATGGGCGTTCCAGTCGTCGCATTCGCGCCGCGCGGCTGCGTAATGCAACTCAAGGAAGCGGCTGCGGAAATCGGTGTCGAAGGCGTCGTTCTTCTCGAACCAGGCGTCCTCGCCGGCGTCACGCCAGAATTTGGTGACTGAAAGCGCCCGCGCGTCGAGCTCTGCCATGCCTTGCCCCTCAGTTGTTGGTCTCTGCCTCGTTCAGCACAACGGCTGTTTCTTGGTTCAGCGCGCGGCCGGCCCGGCGCGGTTGCGTGAGCGGCGTCGGGATCGGCGTGCCGATGTTGCCCTTGAGGAAACGCTGGCCGGCGCGGATGCCCTCGGCAAGCTGCGTTTCGAAGCGAGCGGTATCGCGACGGCGCACGTCCTCGATGACCTCGGCAACCTCCTCCGGATCGACGCCCAATGCCTCCAGCGCCGAGCCGCCGAAGACGAGCGCCGATTCGAAGGTTTCGCGCAATTGGTAGTCGACGCCGGCTCGAATGAGCTGCAGCGCCGTGCCGCGGTCGTAGGCGCGCGCCAGGATGGTGACCAGCGGGAATTCGGCCTTGATCAGCTGCGCGATGCGCACGGCGGCGTCCGGCTTGTCGACGCAGATCAGCACCGCGTGGGCCCGCCCGGCGCCGGCCGCATGCAGGATATCGAGCCTCGTGCCGTCGCCATAATAGACCTTGAAGCCGAAATTGGCCGCCGCCTGGATCATCTCCACCTCGTTGTCGATGATCGAGACGTCCAGCCCCCGCAATAGCAGCGGCTGGCTTGCGATC
>NZ_RZSA01000421.1:0-5284 GCF_003998075.1 Mesorhizobium sp. M2A.F.Ca.ET.037.01.1.1
CTGCATCTACGTGCCATTCGCCG
This sequence comes from Mesorhizobium sp. M2A.F.Ca.ET.037.01.1.1, assembly GCF_003998075.1. Taxonomy (NCBI): domain Bacteria; kingdom Pseudomonadati; phylum Pseudomonadota; class Alphaproteobacteria; order Hyphomicrobiales; family Phyllobacteriaceae; genus Mesorhizobium; species Mesorhizobium sp. M2A.F.Ca.ET.037.01.1.1. The sequence goes on from NZ_RZSA01000421.1 coordinate 24, forward strand.
ATCTGCTGTCCCTTGCGGTCTCAAGTGATTTCAAGAACGACCTCATGGCGGGTCACGTCGTCACGGGCTCGTCCATCGACGCTGCCGACACATTATTGGTGACCCGCTGGGCGCGAGAGTGGGACACCAACAGCGAACTGGCCGCCGACATATTACGCGACGAGGTTCGCCTTCGTCTTCGCCGGCTGGCGGCCGACCCGCGCATCGCCGAGATAGGCCTGGGCGCCCTCGAAGCTGAACATCGGCGCCAGGCGATGCATGTCGCCGACCGGCGGGTGGTTGCGCGGGTGCAGCAGATGACGACCTTCATCAACAACGAATTCGCCAGGCCGATCAACGTTGCGGACGTAGCGCTTGTCGGCGGACTCCATCCGACGAACGCAACCGCGACCTTTCAGAAGGTCCTGGGACAATCCATCGCGCAATATCTGCGCCGCCGGCGGCTCAACCATGCACTGAAGCTTTTGGCCGACAGCGATATGGCAATTATCGAGGTGGCTTTCGAAAGTGGCCACGGCTCTCTCAGCCGCTTTTACGATGCCTTCCAGCGGCAGGTTGGCTGTACGCCGAAGGACTACAGGCGCCGCTTCCGCGCCTGAACATCACCCGGACGTTGACGCTTCATCACCAGCGCTGGATTTTTTGCTGCTGCGACAGACCGCAGGGCTGAAAAACCTGAAAATTTGGGTCGAAACCGGCAAGAATATCAGAATTTCCAGCGATAGCTTTACGGTCTATTGGTGCGGGCAGCGGCCAAAAAGCATAGTGGGAACAATGCTGCCCGCTCGCGACGTCACGGGAGATAATCATGCGTTTGCCGAAGTCTGATCTGGTTTTCGCCTTCAGCGTCGTTTTGATGGCCACTACCAGCGGAATTGCGCTGGCCGATGATGCCAAGCCCTTTGCGGGACAAACAGTTTCGGTGCTCCTACCCTCGCCTCAGGATGCAAACATGGCGGCCGATTTCGAGAAAGCCACCGGCATCAAGCTCGATATGCAGACAGCGTCATGGGACGACGTGTCGGTGAAGATTTCGACGGCGTTGCTGGCTGGCACGGCGCCGGCCGATGTGACCGAGTTCGACTGGTCCTGGACCGGCCAGTTCGCTGCGGCAGACTGGTATACGCCGCTCAACGACACCGTTGACGCCGCGACCCTGGATGACATCAAGGGGTCGACGATCTTCAACGTGAACGGCAAGGTTCTGGCCATTCCTTACACGAACGACTTTCGCGTCATGCTGGTGAACAAGAAGCAGTTCGCCGACGCCGGCGTGACCGTCATGCCAAAGACGCTCGACGAGCTTGTAGCGGCGGCGAAGGCCGTCAAGGCCAAGGGAATCGTAAAGTATCCGATCGGCCTGCCGCTTTCCGCGACCGAAGGCGCATCGACAAGCTGGTACCTTCTGACCAAGGCGTTCGGCGGAGATCTTTTCGACAAGGATATGAAACCTCTGTTCACGGCGCCGGACTCGGCCGGCTACAAAGCGATGGCCTTCGAGATGATGCTCTTGAAGGAGGGCCTGGTTGACCCCGCCTCCACCGGCCTTAAAGACAGCGAGATCAATGAGACACTTTTCGCCAAGGGCCTGACCAGCATCATGATCAGCGGCGAACCGGGCCGTCTTGGCGCTTACAATGACCCCGCACAGTCTGTCGTTGCCGGACAGGTTCAGGCGATTCCGGTCGCCACCGAAAGCGGCAAGACGCGGTCATTCGGGTTGCTGGAGGGCCTCGGCATCCCAAGGAATGCCCAGAATCCGGAAGCGGCCAAGGAATTCATCAAATGGATGACATCCAAGGACTATCAGATCCACAACTACGGAAACGGGGTATTGCCGACGCGCACGTCCGCGCTCGCAGAGCTGCAACAACAGGGCAAGCTGGTCAGCGGCGAGGCGCTTGTGGAACAGGCGCCTACCGTCGAGGCGCTGTTTCCGTCCGGCGCGCCAGCCTGGTATCCGCAATTCTCGCTGGCCGTAAACACCTCGATCAACAGCGCGGCAAAGGGTGAGATCAGTGTGGACCAGGCTGTTCAGCGCATCGCCGAGGCCGCGGCTGAAGCCGTGAAGCAGTGACGTCGCAAGCGGTAACTGTCCTCCCGCGACAAGGTCGTGGCGCCCGCAAAGTTGGGGACGCCACGACCGCCTTTTTGATGGTGCTGCCGATCCTGCTCACCATGGGAGGGCTCGTTTTCTACCCACTGCTGAGCACCGCATGGGACAGCTTGCACCGCGTCAACCCGATGCAAGCAGGGACCCCGTTCGTCGGCATCTCCAATTATACGCGCGTCTTCAGCGACGTAGAGGTGGGGCAGGCTTGGCTCAACACCTTCAAATATGTCGTAATCGCCGTTTTCGCCGAGACGGTCCTGGGGGTCCTGGCGGCTTCACTCATCAATCAGTTGAAGAGCGGGCGTCAGTGGGTGTTGGCAGCCGTGGTCCTGCCGTGGGCGCTGCCCGGCGTGGTCAGCGGCGTGATATGGCAATGGATCTATTCGCCCGGCCCCGGCCTCCTCAACGGGCTGCTGGTGATGATCGGTTTGGACTACGAGGGTCATCTCTGGTTCAATGACAGCACCAGCGCGATGCTTGCAGTCTCGGTGGTGCATATCTGGCGCATGTTGCCGCTTACCATCGTTATCGTGCTGGCGGCGATGCAAAGCATTCCGGGCGACCTCTATGAGGCCGCGCGCATGGACGGCGCCAGTCGCCTGGTGATGTTCCGCAATATTACCTTGCCGCTGACGCGCGGGGCGATCGCGGTGGCGATGACCAATGCCACAGTGTCGGCCTTCAACCTGTTCGACGAAGCGATCGTGCTTGCCCGCAACAGTCTGGAGACGCGGCCGATCCTGCTGCAGATCTATCTTGAGGCCTTCAAGAAACTGAATTTCTCGTACGGCATGGCATTGTCGCTGATGGTCACCTTCATTTCGCTCGCCATATCGCTTGGTTATGTGCTGCGCATCCACCGCAGCACGAGGCTCGACTGATGAAGAAACCTTGGCACATCCGTCTTGGAATCTGGGCCGGCGTTGCGCTGCTGCTCGCCTGGTCGCTTCTTCCGATCTACTGGACACTCGCCTCCAGCCTGACGCCGACGGTCGAGTTCAATGCGCGGCCGCTTCATCTTTTTCCCGAGCATCCCACCGGCGAGCACTATCTGAGGCTTCTTGGCGTGCTTGACGGGCATATGGGAGGCGTCGACGTGGCTGGCGAGTTTCGGCTTGCGCTTTTCAACAGCATACTCACTTCGGGTGCCGCCACCGTGCTTTGCGTGCTGATGTCGCTGCTTGCGGCCTATGCCTTCGCGCGCCTGAACTTTCCCGGACGTGAGGTGCTCTTCTATGCTGTGGTAGGGACCATGGCGGTGCCGGGATATGCGGTTCTCATCCCGCTCTTCCGGCTGATGGTGTCGCTCCGGCAGATCGACGCCTATCTCGGCGTGACGCTCATCTACGTCTCGGCGTTCCTACCGCTTTGCCTTTGGCTCCTGAAAGGCGTCATGGACACGCTGCCGCGATCGTTGGAAGAGGCGGCGCGCATCGATGGGGCAAGCCATATGCGCATTCTTTTTTCCATCATCGCGCCGATCGCTGCACCAGGACTTACGGCGGCTGCCATTCTCACCTTCCTCGGTGCCTGGGGGCAATATGTTGTGCCGCTCGTCTTCTCACCCAAGGACACAAAGCCGCTGACGGTTCTGATCCCGGAATTCGCAGGGAAGAACTTCGTCGACTACGGGCTTATCATGGCCGGCGGTTCTATCGCCATTGCGGTGCCCTGCCTGCTGGTGATCTTCCTCAATCGATACCTCATTTCCGGCCTGCTTGCAGGTTCAACCAAATAGCGTCCGTAGGCCACAACTGGAGCAATGCCTCAAACGGCGCGGCGGTCTGCGTTAGTGGAACACGATCTCCGCCCTGTCGCGCGTCAATAATCCAGACCCTGCCGGAAAGCGCCGATGACCACCGGCAGGCCGCTCACTCGCTACAGCGCTACTCACGGCGCGCTCGCGAGCGGCTTCATAACCCTCAGCTACACCACCTGGTGGGACACGACCCTTGGTGATCCCGACAGGAATCGAACCTGTGACCTACAGATTAGGAATCTGCCGCTCTATCCTACTGAGCTACGGGACCACGCGGCCCGACACATAAACGCTTCGGGCCGGTTCGCCAAGAGGAGTCTGAAAGCCGATCAGGCGGCCGTCTGCGATGGGCGGCCGCCTCCTCTTGCCAAGCCAGTGCCGTCAGGCCGCCAAGGCCGTCTCGGCCAGCTTCACCCAGTAGCTCATGCCGTGCGGGATGACCTCGTCGTTGAAGTCGTAGGCAGGGTGATGCAGGCCGGCCGAGTCGCCGTTGCCGATGAAGATGAAGGCGCCGGGTCGGGCTTCCAGCATATAGGAGAAATCCTCGCCGCCCATCACCGGCTGGATGGTGCGATGGACATGCGCGTCGCCGGCGACGTCGGCGGCGACATCGCTGGCGAAGACCGTCTCTTGCGCATGATTGAAGGTGACGGGATAGTTGGCGTCGTAATCGACCTCGATCGTGGCGCCGAAGGCGGTCGCGATGCCGGCGCAGATGGCGCGCATGCGCTCTTCCGATTTCTTGGCCACTTCCTTCTTCAGCGTGCGGACGGTGCCGGCGATCTCGGCGCTTTCGGGGATGACGTTATAGGCGTCGCCGGCGTGGAACTTCGTGACCGACACCACCACGGCCTCGACGGGGTCGGTGCTGCGCGAGGCGATGGTCTGCAGCGCGCCCACCAGCTGGCTGGCGATGACGATGGGATCGATCGTGCCGTGCGGCATCGCGGCATGGCCGCCACGGCCCTTGACGGTGATGGTGAACTCGGCCGTCGCGGCCATGATCGGACCGGGCTTGATGGCGAACTGGCCGACCGGCAGGCCCGGCATATTGTGCATGCCGAACACCTTCTCGATGTCGAAGCGTTCCATCATGCCGTCCTTGACCATCTCGTTGCCGCCGCCGCCGCCTTCCTCGGCCGGCTGGAAGATCACCGCCACGGTGCCGGCGAAATTGCGCGTCTCCGCAAGATATTTGGCGGCGCCCAGGAGCATCGCGGTATGGCCATCATGGCCGCAGGCATGCATCCTGCCGCGCACGGTCGAGGCCCATGGCTTGCCGGTGATTTCGTCGATCGGCAGCGCGTCCATGTCGGCGCGCAGCCCGATCGTCGGGCCATCGCCCTTGCGGCCGCGGATGATGCCGACGACGCCGGTCTTGCCCAATCC
>NZ_RZSA01000422.1:0-5278 GCF_003998075.1 Mesorhizobium sp. M2A.F.Ca.ET.037.01.1.1
GGGGTGGGCGGCTAATCGTGATTCGAACATAAGCGCCGCGCGCTTGAGGGGATTTTTACTTCATGCTGATGGCCTATCGAGGCTTAAGCCGGCCCTGCCTCAACAAAAATTTTCGCATTCCAATGAAGGCCCTGCCCCGTCTTTTTGTCCTGGGTGCGTTGTTGGCAACTTCCGGTTGCCAATACTTCAACTTCGGTCAGTCGAGCTCATTCAGCGTGTCGCAAAGCGGCAACGCCGCCTTGATCGACTTGAAACCAACCCGACACATCCATACAGAGAGCCCGTCTCGCTCGGCGCCTGTGGTAAGGATCAATCCTTATCTTGGGAACGCTGACTTTATTTGCGGCCCGAGCGGCTTTGGACAGCAATCGCATTGCTTCGCCAGAAGTGCCGGGGCGGTCGCCGAGAACATCTAGCCACGATGCGCAATCTCGACCCGGCGTCTTGCTGACGTTGCTTCGAGGCTTCAAGGATGATGCCGAGAGCCTCTCCCGGCCTGCTGCCGCAATTCGATGAACGCGGCGCCGTTACCAAGCTTTCCGGGGCAGCGTCTCACCGCTGATGCGCCCTGTGCGCCCACTCCTTGGTTAACCATTCGCAAAGACGTGAGGTTAACAAAACGCTAATTTAGTTGACTACCCCCGACACAGGTATATCTTCGTATGCGTTGGGTGTGCAATTTGGGCGAGCAGTCTGCGGTGGTGGCAACCGACTCGTGGATCGCGACTTAGGGGCGGAAGGGACGCTTATGCGGCGAAGACAAGCCGTAGAGCGACAGCCTCGCGAACTCAGAAAAGTATGACGCACATCAGTGCAGGCGGTTCTGCCTCTGCGGAGGAATCGCCGTTGTGACCTGGTCGGGCAATGCCCGTCCCGGAACGGTAGTGTGTGTGCGTACGAGGTTGGCATGAATAGGGTCATCAAAGTTCTGAAGCCGGTTCGATCGGGTCGAAAAAGCATCGATCGCGGCCGGGCCCTGGTCACCGGCGGAGCGGGATTCCTGGGTTCTCATTTGTGCGAGCGGCTGCTTGCGGACGGCTATGAAGTCATCGCCCTGGACAATTTCCACACCGGCAAAAGATACAACCTAGCCGGTATCGCGCGCGACGCCGCCTTCACCTGCATCAGCCACGACGTTGTCGATGCCTTGCCGATGGATATCGCCGTCGACGAGATCTACAACCTCGCCTGCCCGGCGTCCCCGCCTCACTACCAGGCCGATCCCATCCACACGTTCAAGACCAGCGTGCTCGGGGCAATCAACCTTCTGGAACTTGCCCGGCGCCACAACGCCAAGATATTCCAGGCCTCGACCTCCGAGGTTTATGGCGACCCGCTGGTTCATCCGCAGCCCGAAGGCTATTTCGGCAACGTCAACACGCATGGCCCGCGCGCCTGCTACGATGAAGGCAAGCGCTCGGCCGAAACGCTGTTCTTTGACTATGCGAGAACCTACGGCCTCGATATCCGGGTGGCGCGCATCTTCAACACCTATGGGCCGCGCATGCGGCCCGATGACGGTCGCGTGGTGTCCAATTTCATCGTCCAGGCACTGCGCGGGGACGATATCACCGTCTATGGCAACGGCACCCAGACGCGCTCCTTCTGCTATGTCGAAGACTTGATCGAAGGGTTTATGCGGCTGATGCGGTCGCCCGCGGGGCCGAACCATCCGGTCAACCTCGGAAACCCCGGCGAGTTCACCGTCATGGAACTGGCCGAATTCGTCCTCGATTACACCAATTCCCGCTCGCGGATCGTGCACAGGCCGCTGCCCGTCGACGATCCCCGGCAGCGCAAACCCGACATTTCCTTCGCCAGGCAGCATCTCGGCTGGGAGCCGAGAATCGCGCTCAGCGAAGGATTGTCCCACACCACGGCCTATTTCGAAGCCCTGCTGGGCCGCCGGCAGCCCGGGACCTCACGCGGCGACCATCTGTCCTCCGGCGGGGCTTTGGCGCTATGAGTGCCCGCCCCATCCTGGTGACGGGCGGCGCCGGCTTCATCGGCGGCCACACCTGCAAGCAGCTGGCGGCGGCCGGCTACCTGCCGGTGGTCTACGACAATCTCAGCCGCGGCAACGAGAAAGCGGTGGCCTGGGGGCCGCTGGTGGTCGGCGATATCCGCGACCGCGGCGCGCTCGAGCGGGCCATCGCCAGCCACAGGCCGCAGGCGGTCGTCCACTTCGCCGCGCTCGCCTATGTCGGCGAGTCGGTCAGTGACCCGGCGGACTATTATTCGGTCAATGTCGCCGGCACGATCGCCGTGCTCGAGGCCGCGCGGGCGAACGGCATCGGCAACATCATCTTCTCCTCCAGCTGCGCGACCTATGGCATGCCCGAGGCGCTGCCCGTGCGCGAGACCTCGTCGCAGAACCCGATCAGCCCTTACGGCCGCAGCAAGCTGATGGGCGAACAGATCATCAAGGACCATGCCGCGGCCTATGGGATGAAATACGCGATCCTGCGCTACTTCAACGCCTGCGGCGCCGACCCCGACGGCGAGCTTGGCGAATGGCACACGCCGGAAACCCATCTCATTCCCAGGGTGTTGATGGCGGCGTCCGGCATGATCGAGGCGATCGAGGTTTTCGGCACCGACTACGAGACAGCGGACGGCACCTGCGTGCGCGACTACATCCATGTCGGCGACCTCGCCCGGGCGCATCTCAAGGCCCTCATGCATCTGGAGGCCGGCGGCAAAAGCCTTGCTGTCAACCTTGGCACCGGCCGCGGGGTCTCGATCAGGCAGATCATGGAGGCGGTCGAGCGGATCACATCGCGGCCGGTCCCGGTCATGTACAAGGCGCGACGCCCCGGCGATCCGGCCGGGCTTTTCGCCGACCCCGGCCTTGCCCGCGAACAGCTGGGCTTCGTGGCGCAACTTTCCGACATCGACACTATCGTCAGGACGGCCGCACCCTTTTTCGGGCTCGGTCCGGCCTTGCGCGATTCCGGCGCTTCGGCCGCCATGCCGCGCGCATTGCGCGCGCCGCGCGGCGCGAACGTCAATCAGAAACGCCGGCCCGCAAGGCCGGCGGTCGGCCCTGTGAGTAATGTGTCGGGGCGCGGGCTCGCTGAGTTCGGCTAAGGCCGGCTCAGCGAGCCTCCACTTTCCAGATCCAGCGTCACGCTTGCTCGGCCCAAAATTGGCCGAGCATTGACGCTGCGTCAGCTCTTGGTGTCGATCAATTTGCGGGCAGCTTCAAATTGAGCACCCTTGGTGTTGCCCGCCTCGAACTTCTGGTGCTCGTCGGCGGGATCGTCCTTGGCGTGCTTGAAATCATACCACGTGCCATCGGGATCCTTGCGCTGCTCGATGTTGCCCTTGTCGACACGATGGCTGTAGCAGGTACGCTGCGGCTTGGTGGAGTAGGTCTTGGACCGCCAGGCAAGTTCCATGCACATCTTGCCCTTTTCCGTTACCAGCCAGCGGCCTTCGCCGACGGCCGGCGAATCTTCCCCCTTCGTCCAGGCATGCAGGCGCCTGTCCATTCCGAAATAGGCGGCGCCGTTCTTCCAGTTCCAGGTGCGGTCGGCGTAGAGAAGCTGCAGCTCGAAAGCCGTCGGAGCAATGTCGGGCTTGGCAGCGGCCTCGACGGCCGCACCGGTCTTCGCCGGAGCCGCGCCGGCGGCGCCGCTAAAAGCAAGCTGGCCGCAGGCGACCAGGAGCGGAACCAGCCAGCCGCCTCTGGCAAGCCGATCGGCCCTGCTCAACTCAAGTCGACTCCGTTCGGATGCCGAAGTGGCTTCAGCTGTCGTTCCGATGCGCGTGCACATATCAATACCCCCTCTCGACCCCGACACGGCGGGGCCGATGAACCATGATCTGGAAGATGTTTCTTCGGGGCCTGCCGCGAGCCGTCACGATGCCCGGGCCTGTCGGCCCAATGGCGGCGCGATCAGCGCCCTTGAGCCTATTAACAGCCGCGCGCGGCCCGATGTCAACTGAGTCGAGGCCCAAGTGATCACTACAAGCCGTTAGTTAACCAGGGATATTACAATGTTGTATAGTCTGACCTTGCCTGGGCGATTGGATGTCGCCAGAATAGCTTCGGCAGGGGGCTGCTCCACATGTTAGACAGCGCAGAAACAAGTGAGTTGCGAGGCGCGACGGCCGGCGGCAAGCCGAGACTGTTGCCGCTGGCAATGGTTCGTCGAACCTCATGACGCAGTGATCGACCACCTCGACAAGACTGCGACCAAGCTTGTGGATTCGGATACGATGCTGGTCTATAGGATCACCCGCCCGTGACGGCGCGCCCGTCGAGCCGCGTCGGCGAAGCGACCCGCGGATAAAGGCGTGAATTGTCGAACCACCGGATAAGCCGCTCCAACGCGGCGGTGGCGCCATCGGAGAATTGGTTGAAGCGAGCGATATCGATAATCGTCACACTGGCGCTGCTGGCATGGCTTGCCAGCGATCAGCGCTGGAAGATGGTTGGCGATGCCTTCGCCTCCATCACGCCCGGCGCCTTCGTGGCGGTCGCGGCAGCGCTGTTCGTCACCTATGTGCTCAGGGCGCTGCGCGTCTGCGACGAGTTCCGCGACGATGTGAACGGCCGCTTCGGCGCCGCGCTGCGTATCATCCTGATCCACAATGCCATGATCAACGTCGTTCCCTTCCGCGGCGGCGAGACGGCCTTTCCGATCCTGTTGCGTCAGGTGTTCGGCGTGTCGATCGTGCGCGCCAGCGCCTCTCTTCTCTGGTTCAGGCTGCAGGACGCTTTCGTCGTCGGCGTGCTGGCCTGCCTCGTTTGGCCGGGCCTCCATCTGGCGCTGCGGGCCGCCGGCATTGCGGCGCTGATCGCCGCCGCCTGGTACCTGCCGCGCTGGGCCCGCGCGCCGCACAACTGGACAGCCGGCGGCAGGATCGTCTCCAAGCTCGGCAAATTGCGCGACATCTTCACTGAGGCGACGGGGCGCTCGCGCTATGGCTGGTGGTGGACGATCGCCAACTGGGCGCTGAAGCTCGGCGTGCAGGGCTGGCTGCTCGCCATGCTGCTCAACACCTCGTTCCAGACCGCCTTTCCCGGCGCCGTCGGCGCGGAGGCAGCCGCCATCCTGCCAGTGCAGGGCGTCGCCGGCTTCGGCACCTATGAGGCGGGCGCCGCCGCGGCGCTGCTCTATTCCGGCATTGCCATGAAGGACGGCTTGCAGGCGGCGCTCGCGCTGCATCTCTTCATCCTGTGCTCGGCGGTCGCAACCGGTGCGATCGCCTGGCTGTTCCCCTCGAAATCGACGCTGCCGGAAACCCCGGCGGCGGGACCGGCAAGGAA
>NZ_RZSA01000423.1:0-5278 GCF_003998075.1 Mesorhizobium sp. M2A.F.Ca.ET.037.01.1.1
TCACAGGCCTGCGCCGTGGCGATGTAGGCCCACGGCGACGGATGGGCGATCGTGAGGCTCTCGGCATGCGAACTCTTGCCCGAGCGCGCACCGCCCAGGACCAAAGTTAATTTGCGATCGGAAGCTTTGTTGCCGCTCGCGGCTGTCGCGCCGGTCATTCGCTGTCTTGGTCCTTAGATGAAATCTTGCGGCAGCCAACGGCTGACGGGGCGCGACTTTAGGCAGAAGCACAACCACCGGCAAACCAATTTCCGCCGTGTCCCGGCGCGATTGCGGCAAGCGTCTCGGCGCTAAGAAGCGGCGATCCGCGCCGCGACCAGCTGCTGCAGCCGCCACAAATGAGCGTCGTGGATGCCGCGCAGCTCGAGATTCCTCACGGTGTTGTAAAGATAGTCGGCGCCCGAGCCCCAGTGGCCGCAGGACGTCGCGAGCCTCTCGACAACATCCTCCTCGGTGAGCGGGCCGGCATAGGTAGTACCCTGCCGGTTGATAACGAAGGCCAGCGCCCGCAACGGACCGGCATCGCTCGTCATATTGATCAAGCGCGGATGATAGCTGGTCGGCTTCAGCGTCGCCTCTCGCCGCAGCAGCCTGTCGAGTTGCTCGCGCCGGTCGCCATCGCCGAGCCGAAAGGCGACGCCCTTGCATTGTCCGCCACGGTCCAGCGCCATCATCAGGCCCGGGCTTTCCTTGGTGCCGCGCCAACGCGTCATCTTCATGCAGAAGGACCTGTGCCAGCCGCGCAGCAGGGCCACCCGCTCCTCGACATGCTCGATCTCGGGTTTCCAGATCAGGGAGCCGTAGCCAAACAGCCAAAGCGGTTCGTCGGCGGGAAGCTGAGCCTCCAGCATGCGCACCATTGCGTCATAGTCCGCGTCATCCAGATGCTCGGCGTCAGGATCGGGCCCGCTGTCCTCGACAACGCGAAAGCAGCGGGCGACCAGTTCCTCGGTAAGCGACATGGTTCTTGGCAGCATGCGCGCGACCTTAAGGTTCCTGCGCCGGCGCTACAATCCGCGAGGGCCGGCAATTGACAACAGCTTTGCCCGGGTGTCGGCTGTCGTCACCCGGAGAAGCCGATGCAGCCCAATCCGAGCGAACGCGATCCTTACAACGGCCTGACCAGCCTCCAGCCGACCTTGCCGTCGGCGGCCTATTGGGATGCCGACGCCTACCGGTGCGATCTGGACGCCATCTGGTACCGAAACTGGCTGATGGTCTGCCGAGAGGCCGATCTCGCCGAGCCGCTTGCCTTCCGAACGGTCCGCATCGGCAGCCAGGAAATCTTAGTTCTGCGCGACGAGACCGGGGCCTTGCGCGCCTTCCACAACACCTGCCGGCATCGCGGCTCGCAGCTTTGCCAGGACAGCGCCGGGCGGCTGAAGGCCAGGCTGCTGACCTGCCCCTACCACGCATGGTCCTATTCGCTGCGCGGCGATCTCGTGCGCGTGCCGTCGAAATCGCTGCCCGAGGGCTTCGACAAGGCCGACTATCCGCTCTATCGCGTGGCGCTCTCGCTCTGGCGCGGCTTCGTCTTCATCAACCTCGCCAAGGAGCCCGAAGGCTCGGCGGAAAGCTCGTTCGATCGCGCCTCCGGCGATCTTTCCAATTGGCCGCTGGAAACGCTCATCACCGGCCACCGGCTCACCAAGGTGATGAATTGCAACTGGAAGATCTTCTGGGAGAACTTCAACGAGTGCCTGCACTGCCCGGGCGTGCACAAGGATCTGTCGCGGCTGGTGCCGATCTACGGCCGCGGCCTGATGGCAAGGCATGACGATCCCGAATGGGCGCGCCACGCCGACAATGACGATCCGGAATTTTCCGGCCGCCTGCGCGCCGGCGCCGAAACCTGGTCGCGCGACGGCCACGTCCATGGCCCGGTCTTCCCGAGCCTGACCCCGGCCGAACGCGCCGCGGGCCAGATCTATGCGACCTCATTGCCCTCGATGTTCATCGTCGCACATGTCGACTACATGCGCACCGTGCGGCTCGCCCCGCTCGGCCCAGAGCAGACCGAGCTCACCGCGGAATGGCTGTTCGCGCCGGAAGCGCTGGGAAAGACCGATATCGACAACATCGTCGCCTTCGGCACGCAGGTGCTGGAGGAAGACGCCGCGATCTGCGAGGTCAACCAGAAAGGCCTGCGCTCGATACGCCACGAAGTCGGCGTGCTGATGCCGGAAGAATACGAGCTGCACCGCTTCCACAACTGGGTACGCGGCTGTCACGCGGCGTTCAAAACGCCTTTGGCAGATAGCGCCAGGTGACGAAGCCGCAGAAGGCCGCCAGGATGCCGAGCGTGACGAACACCGATCCCAGGCCGAAGAAGGTGAGCACCACCGAATAGACGAGCGGCGGCGTCAGCTCGGAGAAATCGAGATAGGTGCGGTAGACCGCCGCCATCTGCGCCTTCTCGTACGAACGAACCGAGCGCATGAAGGCGGTTGAGCCGAGCGCGTCGAGGGCGATGGTGAAGAGCGCGCCGAAGAGCAGCAGCGCGGCCGTGAGCAGCGGAGCGGCCTCGCCGATACCGCCTGCCGCGAACAGCATGGCCGCCATGGCGAAATAGGCGAAGGTCATGACCCGGCGCCCGCCGAAACGCCTGCCGGCCCTGCCCCAGAAGATCGCCATGAACAGAAGCGCATTGCCGGCTGAAACCAGCAGGCCCCCGGCAAGCTTGCCCTCGCCGGTGATCACCATGAACAGCGGGCCGTAGACGAAGAACGTCGTCCAGAAGCAGGAGCGGCCGAAGGCGATCAGCCATGCAAGCCTGAGCCTCGGCTGCTTCACGAAGCGGCCGATATTGGCGAGCGGATTGCCGGGACGCGACTTGCCGGGCCGGATCGACTGGTTGTCGCTCAACCGGTAGAACCAGAACAGGCAAAGCAGCGCGAAGGCAAAGACCACGACCGCGCCATGCGCGGCATAGATGCCGAAATGCGTGTAAAGGAAGATGCCGAGCGTCGGCCCGCCAGTCCAGGCAAACATCGACCAGGCCATGCGCAGCGATTCCGCCTGCATGAAGTCGGTCTTGCGGATGTGGTCCATGATGTAGAGGTTGAGCGTGATCGACAGCGCGCTCGCCCCCATGACGCGGCAGAGCATGCCGGCGAGCTGTCCGGGCAGCGTGTGGGTGACGAAGAAGGCGGAGCCGATCGACAGCAGCACGCAGCCGGCCGTGTAGACCCATCGCCGCGCGAAGCGGCGGATCAGCATCGGCATGAACAGCGTCACCGAAAGGCCCATCAGCGACACGATGGTGTAGAGGATCGAGACGATCCGCTCATTGTGCAGGATCTCGTAGGCTTGGATCGGGATCACGCTGGAGATCGTGGCGCGGGCGAAGGATTCCATCGCATAGAGCGAGGCGAAGGTGCGCGCATCCGCCGGCCGCAGGGCCGGAAGCCAGATCGGATGGCGCACATGGGTGGACATCGGCCCTCCGGGACGTGAATCGCTCCCCAAATCTGGCCGGACCAGCAGCCGACCAGTAGCAGGAAACCGACCCCCGGAGGCCGAAAAGCGAAGCCTGCCAAAGGCTTTCCGCCGCTGGCCTAAAGCGAAATTTCATGGCTGCCATGAAACGCATTGATGGCGCCTGCTTCTGTCGTCGGCTTGAACCGTGATAGTCGTTTGGCACGACTGAATCGGATTGCCTGACGATGAGCCTTCAAACGACCAGCGAACCCGTTCAGGACGCGACCAAGCAGGGCCGTATCGCCGCCTTCGACATCCTGCGCGGCGTCGCGCTGATCGCGATGGCGAGCTACCACTTCACCTGGGATCTTGAGAATTTCGGCTATACCGCGCCCGCTTTGACCGCATTCGGCTGGTGGAAATTCTATGCGCGCTGCATCGCCTCGACCTTCCTGTTCCTGGTCGGCGTCAGTCTCTTCCTCGCCCATGGCCGCCAGATCCGCTGGCCAGGCTTCTGGAAGCGCTTCGCCATGGTCGCCGTGGCGGCGATCGCCATTTCGGCAGTCACTTATTTCGTCACGCCGGACGGTTTCATCTTCTTCGGCATCCTGCACGAGATCGCGCTCGCAAGCCTGCTCGGCCTCGCCTTTCTCAGGCTGCCCTGGCTGCTGACGGCAATCGTCGCTGCCGCTGTCATCGCAGCTCCCTACTATCTGCGGTCGGAATTCTTCGATCATCCGGCGCTGTGGTGGGTCGGCCTCTCCGCCACAAACCCGCGTTCCAACGACTATGTGCCGCTCTTTCCCTGGTTCGGCGCAGTGCTTGCCGGCATCGCCGCGGTCGAGCTGGCTTCCGTCACAGGCCTGCTTGCCCGGCTGGGGACATGGATACCGGGCCGCTGGTCGAACCCGCTGACCTTCATCGGCCGCCACAGCCTCGCCTTCTACCTCATCCATCAGCCGCTTCTGTTCGGCTCGGTCTGGCTGTTCTCGCAAGTCATGCCCGCCGCCCCCCAGGACAAGGAGGCCGGTTTCCTGCCGGCTTGCCAGGCGCAGTGCGAACAGCAGCGCGACAGCAAGTTCTGTACGAGCTATTGTGGCTGCATGCTGGACACGCTGAAGGGCGAAGGGTCTCTCGACAAGCTCTACGCCAACGACCAGTCCAGCGTCTGGAAATCGCACCTGTCCGATCTTGCGGAAACCTGCACCGCCGCGACCGAGGACCAGATGCAGGGAGGGCAGCAATGACGGGCATCGCAAAGCCCAGACACGGGATCATTCCCTGGCCGCCGATAATCTATGTCGTGGCGATCGCAGCGAGCGTCGTCCTCGGCATGCTCTATCCGCTGCCCTGGATCGGCGACATTTTTGGCGATCTCCTGTTCGGCGTCGGCTGGGTGGCACTGTTCGGCGTCGCCATGCTCTGGATCACGGCCATCCGCGCCATGTTCAAGGCCAGGACGACGCTCGACCCCAATGCCGAGCCCGACCACCTGGTGACGTCGGGTCCTTTCGGCATTACCCGCAACCCGATGTATCTCGCCAACACGCTGCTCTTGATCGGCGTCGCCTTCATCACCGGCATCGCCTGGTTCCTGATCTTCGCCTTCCTCGCCGCCTTCGCGACGCAGAAGCTGGCGATCGAGAAGGAGGAAAAGATCCTGGCGGCGAAGTTCGGCAAGAAATATCGGGACTATGCCAAGCGGGTCCGGCGCTGGATTTGAGGTTGAGTGGCCTGGCGATTAGCCTGAGCGTTCGGGACGTCGTCATCCTCGGGCTTGACCCGAGGATCCATCGCCGTGACCTCCGTCATAGAGCGCAACGGCGCAGAATTCTGCAATCGTTGCACGCCTTAGCGT
>NZ_RZSA01000424.1:0-5271 GCF_003998075.1 Mesorhizobium sp. M2A.F.Ca.ET.037.01.1.1
GCCAAGGGCGGCGGTCCCCTTGTAGGTGCCGGCGGGCTTCACCGCGGCGATGCGCCCGCCCGAGATCCAGACTTCCCGGTCTGCCAGGATGCGTTCGGAATAGGTCGACAGCACGCGCGCCCCGGCAATGACCAGGTCGGGCTCCTGCCTGCCGAAGGCGACGTCGGCCAACCTCCGCGTCATGGTAGAGAGCGGCTGTACCGAGAAGCGGCTGAGAGTGTTCATGACTTTTCTGCCTTCTGCCTTGGCGCCTGCGCTTCAATAATAGTCCGGGATGCCCGGCATGGTCACGAAACCGGGGAGCGAACGGACGCGCCGTCCCCAGCGCCGCAGCCCGGCATATTCATCGTGGTCTATCCCGAAATCGCGGCTGAGCGCGAAGGCCGGAAAAAGCGCGATGTCGGCGATCGTGGGATGGCCGGCCGCGAACCAGTCGAGGCCCTCGTAGCCGCGCGCGATCATGTGGTCGTCCATGATGCGCAACAGCTTGCCCGCCGATGCCTGCAGCGCCTCGCCGTCGCCCGGCGTGTCGAACAGGGAGTTGCGGCGCGCCTCGCCCGCGACCGCCAGCGCGCCGGCCGAAAAGACGAGCCACTGCATGACGCCGGCGAAGTCGGCGCCCTCCGCCGGCAGCCATCTGCCAGCGGCGTCATTGGCGCGGGCAAGATGCGCAAGGATCGCTTCGGCGCCGAACAGGGTCAGGTCGCCGTCCTTCAGAATCGGCAGTGTGCCGAGGGGGTTCATGGCGAGGAAGGGCGGCGTCGTCTGCTCGTTGCCAGGGAAGGCGTTGACCGCGATCGGCTCCCATTTGAGGCCGAGCATCGAGAGCGCGAGCCGCACCTTGTAGCAGTTCTCGTCGAGCTCGTAGTTGTAGAGGACGATGCCGGCCATCACGCGGCCACCGCTGCTGCCGGCTGCGTCTCGATGCGGTGGCGCAGTTCGGCCGTCCAGGCCAGGAAATGCGCCTGTCCCTTGCCGGCATAGCGTGCGGCAGGTCCGGCGATGACGACATGCAATGCCGTGCGCTCTCTGGAAAGGCTATGCAGGCCGAGGAGCAGCATGTCGTTGCCAACGGTCAGCGCGTAGAGACGGCCGTCGATCTGGCGGAGGACGGAGGCTGCAGCCTCGTCGCTGAAAGGGCGCGACGGTGTCGTCTCGATCGCAGCCAGCACCGCGTCAATGGCTGCGCCGAAAAAGACACTGCGCACCGGGACGGTCTCGCCGGCCTCCTGCGGGGCAGGGGGCGCGGACTCAGTCGGCTCGGTGGCCACCCAGATCATGCCAGCCACCTCGACCGTCTGGAAGACCGGCACCCTAATGCTCCCCGGCACGTCCAGCTCAGGATGAGCCGGGATGTAGCGGCACTGCCCGGCCGTGTCGTACTGCCAGCCGTGATAGAGGCAAGCGATGTGGTCGCCACGCACGAAGCCGAAGCTGAGCTTCATGCCGCGATGCGGGCAACGGTCTTCCCACACATGCGGTGCGCCTCTGTTGTCGCGCCAGACGACGAACTCCTTGCCGTCGATATGCGTGCCGGCCGAGCTCCCCGGCTCAATCGAGGCCGACAGTGCGACCGGATGCCAGACACCCGCGGTGGTCATCGTTCTTGTTCCCCATTGGAAATGCTGTGGAGTCTGGTGCGCTCATAGTCGAGCACGAGGCAATCGAGCGGGCCGAGACTGCACGCCATCTCGAACGCGTCGACGAGGTCGGGCTGGCCCGAGACTTCGACGGTGAAGCGGTCGGCGGCGACGCTCCTGATCGCCATCTTCAGGTCGAGCTTCTCCGCCCGCCGGTCGCAGAACTCGGCGAAGCTGGGCGGCACCAGCCGTCCGATGAAGGACAGCCGGGCGGTTTCGGTCGAGACCGCCTTCACTCCAGTCCTCGCTGCTTCATCGCACCACACACGCTGCCTACAATCCCAGCCATTTGCACAATTTTTAGGCAATATTGCTTTCTGTCTAATTAGGCATCATTTTGGGGCTTGTGCAAGCCAAATTTCCCTGACATCTGTTGCGTAAGGGAGAATTGAAGGCACGGAAAACGACGAAATAGTCGAACAACTTCGTGTTGAGTGGGTGTCCCGCAACGGCCTGAAAGAGCCGGAAGGGAAATGAGGCAGATGGCGCCGTTGGCGACATTGTGCCTCGCAATGGGGAAGGCTGATGTCTTTGGCGAGCTTCGTTCAGCAGCTGCCCAAGGTCGAGTTGCATCTGCATCTCGAGGGCGCCGTTTCCGCCTCTACCTTCGCCGATCTCGCCGCTTTGAATTCGGTCGCGCTGCCCAAGCCGACAGCCGAGCTGTACAGCTACGACAACCTGCCCGATTTCCTGAAAATCTACGACCTGGTCTGCGCCTCGATCAAAAGCGCCGCGGACTTCTCGAGGATCACCTTCGAGGCGCTGGAGCGCTGCGCGATCGCCGGCGCGCGCTACGTCGAGCTCTTCTTCAGCCCGCATGCGCATCTCGCCCACGGCGTTTCCTACTCCACCATGCTCGGCGGCGTCCTCGACGGGATGCGGCGCGCCAAGGAAAAATATAGGGTCGTCTGCAAGCTCATTCCCGCGCACAGCCGCGAACTCGGACCGGAACGCGGCGAGCAGTTCCTGGATATCGTGCTCGCCGAGCGCGTGCCCGACGTGATCGGCATCGGCCTTGACTACAACGAGGCGCCGTTTCCGCCGGCTCCCTGCGCGAAGATGTACGAGCGCGCGCGCTCAGAGGGGCTGAACGTCACCGCCCATGCGGGCGAATCCGGCCCGGCCGAGAACGTTGCCGACAGCATCGACCTGCTCGGCGTGCGCCGCATCGACCACGGCTACCACGTGGTCGACGATCCCGCGCTGGTCGAGCGCTGCAAGGAAGCCGGCATCGTCTTCACCTGCTGCCCCAGCACGACGTTGGCAACCACGGTCTGGCGCGACCTTGCGGCTCCTCGCCACGCGATTCGGCGCATGATCGAGGCTGGCCTCAACGTCACCATCCATTCCGACGATCCGCCGATGTTCGCCACCACGCTCGACCGCGAATACGCGCTGGTTTTGGACAATTTCGCGCTCTCGCCGGAGGCGCTGAAGAAGATCGCGCTCGCCGGCCTCGAGGCCGCATGGCTCGACAACGAAACCAAGCAGGCATGGATGTCCGAATGGTCGGCGGAAATCGATGGCCTGCTGAAGACCGAACTCCTCCCAAACTGACCGCCGTGTATCGCGCAAAGGATAGAACATGATCAGTATCGAGAAGCTTTCCCGCCGTGGATTCCTCAACATGGGCGCCGCCGCCGCCGCCTCGCTCCTGCTGCCCAGGACGGGCCTGATCGGCGCCGCGCGCGCCGCGGCGCCGCTGCCTGCCGTGGCCGAGGAAGATGCCGTAATCGGCTTCGGCCATGTAGGCCCGGTCACCGACGAAGGCTGGACCTGGGCGCATCACCAGGGCGTGCTGGCCGTGCAGAAGGCGTTCCCCAAGCTGAAGAAGGTGCTCGAGGTGGAGAACGTGCCGTACTCGGCGGATGCCACCCGTATCTACCGCCAATTCGTGAGCGAAGGCGCCAATCTCATCTTCGACACATCCAGCACCGGCGACTTCCTGCACGAGGTTGTGAAGCGGGCGCCCGACGTCGGCTTCATGGAGTGCGACGGCCGCACCACGATGGACAATCTCGGCTGGTACTATCTCAACCATTGGTACCCGACCTATGTGGTGGGTGTTGCCGCCGGCCATCTCAGCAAGTCCGGCAAGCTCGGCTATGTCGCCTCCTTCCCGGTTCCGTCGGTGTTCAGCGGAACCAACGCCTTCCTGATGGGCGCGCGTTCGGTCAATCCGAATGCCACGCTGCAGGCGGTCGTCATCAACTCCTGGTTCGACCCGCAGGCCGCCGCGCAGGCCGGCACCGCGCTCATCGACAATGGCTGCGACTTCCTGTTCGGCATCATGGACGAGGCCGCCTATCTGCAGGTCGCCGAGAAGCGTGGCGTCTGGGCAGCGATGTGGAACACCGACATCCGCCGCTACGGTCCGAACGCCTACGTCTCCTCCATCATCATCGACTTCAAGGCCTTCTACGTCGACCAGGTGAAGAAGCGCCTGGCCGGCGAGTGGACGTCGAGCGAGAACCTGTTTGCGATGGGCAAGGGCATCGACCGCGACGCATGGGGCGAGAAGGTCCCAGCCGATGTCGCCAAGGCGGCCGATGAGGTCCGGCAGAAGATCATCAACGGCTGGTCGCCCTTCGCCGGCGAGATCAAGGACTCGACCGGCAAGGTCCGCGTCGAGGCCGGCAAGACCATGACCGACCTCGATCTCTACTACTGGGATTGGTCGATTGAGGGCGTCTCGGGCCTCAGCGCCTGATGACCTGCCATAACGCAGCGCATTGCGGCAGACCGGCATGAACGCCACGCAGGACCGCTACATCGCGGCGCCGGGAACGGCGCCGCTGGTGCAGCTGAAGGGTATCGCCAAATATTTCCCGGGCGTCGTCGCCAACCAGGACGTCGATCTCGACGTGCTTCCGGGAGAGATCCACGCGCTGCTCGGCGAGAATGGCGCCGGCAAGTCGACGCTGATGAACATTCTCACCGGCATCTACCAGCCCGATGCAGGCGAGATCACCATCGACGGCTACGCCAAGGAGTTCGCCACGCCGCTCGACGCAATCGCGGCCGGCATCGGCATGGTGCACCAGCATTTCAAGCTGGTGCAGGCCTTCACCGTGGCCGAGAACATCCACCTCGGCTGGAGCGAGACGCCCCGGCTTGCCTCCGCTCGTAAGCTGGAGGCGCGGACGAAGGCGCTGGCCGAACGCTTCAACCTGCATGTGCGTGCGGACGTGCGCATCAACGAGCTTTCGACCGGCGAGCAACAGCGCGTCGAGATCCTGCGCGTGCTCGCCCGCCAGGCCCGCATCCTCATCCTCGACGAACCGACGGCAGTGCTGACTCCGGCCGAGGCGCGCGAGCTCTTCAAGGCGCTGCGTGAATTCACCTCGCGCGGCAACGCGGTCATCTTCATCAGCCACAAGCTGGACGAGGTGCTGGAAATCTCCGACCGCATCACCATCCTGCGCGGCGGCCGCAGGATCGCGACGCACGACACATCCGAGTGCAACCCCCGGATGCTGGCGCGGCTCATGGTCGGCCGCGACATCGTGCTCGCCGACATGCGGCAGCGGCCGCCCGGCGCGGCGCCCCGGTCGGCGGAGCCGATCCTGAGGCTGGAAAGCGTCTCGGCGCTCGACGACGGCGGAAAAACTGCGCTCCACGACATCACCCT
>NZ_RZSA01000425.1:0-5264 GCF_003998075.1 Mesorhizobium sp. M2A.F.Ca.ET.037.01.1.1
AAGGTGGTCCTCGCCAAATGGCTGGCGATGAACCCCAAGGTTATGATCCTGGACGAGCCGACGCGTGGCATCGATATCGGCGCCAAGGCCGAAATCTACGGACTGATGCGGGCGCTGGCAGATGCCGGCGTCGCGGTGCTGATGATCTCCAGCGACATGGAAGAGGTGATCGGCGTCTCGGACCGCATCGCGGTCATGCATGAGGGGCAGATCTCCGGCATCCTCGACAAGGACGATTTCAGCCAGGAGAACGTGCTCTTGCTGGCGGTCGGCAAGAAGCCGAAACTGCTGCAAGCGGCGGGAGGAGTTGAATGAGCAAGAAAGATCTCGGCCTGCTGATCCTGATCCTGGTGGTCGGCGCGGTGGTGACGGCCATTAATCCGCGCTTCCTGTCGGCGATCAATCTCGCCAACACCTCCAACCTCGTCGCGCTGTTCGGCATCCTGTCGATCGGTCAGGCCTTCGTCATCATCACCGGCGGCATCGAATTGTCGGTCGGCTCGCTGATCGCGCTGCTCGGCACCCTGTTCATCGACTTCATCGCTGTCCGCGAACTGGACTGGCCGCTGGCCTTCGTGGTGATCATCGTGCTCGGCGCCGTCATCGGCTTCGTGCATGGCTGGCTGATCACAAGGCTGAAATTGCAGCCCTTCGTGGTGACGCTGTGCGGCCTCTTGATCTATCGCGGCGTGGCGCGTTTCTACACCGCCGATGGTACGGCGGGCTTTGCCTTCGGGCAGAATTTCCCGACGCTCGAATTCCTGACCGCGGGCCGCTCCTACGGCTTGCCGAACTCCTTCATCGCACTGATCGTCATTGCCATTGTCATGTGGGTGGTGCTGCACCGCTCGGTGTTCGGCCGCTATCTCTACGCCATCGGCAAGAACGAGGAGGCGGCGAAATATTCCGGCATCCGCACCGGCCGGATCATCATCGCGGCCTATGTCATCTGCGGCGTGCTGTCGGCGCTGTCGGCGATCTATTTCGCCATGTACACGCGCTCGATCTCGCCGGCGAGCCACGGCCAGTTCTATGAACTCTACGCCATCGCCGCGGCGGTGCTCGGCGGCTTCTCGCTGCGCGGCGGCGAGGGCTCGCTGGTCGGAGTCCTGCTCGGAACTGCGCTGCTGCAGGAACTGCAGAACCTCGTCAACCTGCTCGGCATCCCCTCATCGCTCAATTTCGCGGTAATGGGCGGCGTCATCCTGATCGGCGTGCTGGTCGACCAGCAATGGGGCGTCTTCCGCGCCCGGCGCCGCATGATCGAAGCGACGCGCCAGAACGTTGCCGGCGCGCCGGCGGAGTAATCTCGCTCTTCGGACAACGGCCTGATTGGATCGATGCTCGCGGATGAGACGCCGGGCGCGTGCGGATTCGTCGACGAATTGCAACAACCCGTGAACCGGAAAACAGCCCTTGTCGGCGAATCGGGGCTGGGCTAAGCAGTTGGTATCTGAGCATTCCAAGAACAAAAATGGGAGTAACTACAGTGACATCATCAGGTTGGATCGCGCTCGCGGCGCTGGCGTTGACCTGCTCGACCCCGGCACTGGCCAAGGACTGGAAGACCGTTTCCGTCGCCATGGAGGGCTCCTATGCCCCCTGGAATCAGACCGATGCCAGCGGCAAGATCGTCGGCTTTGAGGTGGATATCCTCAACGATGTCTGCGCCCGCGCCAAGCTCGAATGCAACATCGTCGCGCAGGATTGGGACGGCGTCATTCCGGGCCTCACCGCAGGCAAGTTCGACATCGTCATGGACGGCATGTCGATCACCGAGGAGCGCATGAAAACGATCGACTTCTCGATCCCTTATGCCTCGTCGCCGGTGGCCTTCCTGGCCGACAAGAACGGCCCGCTGGCCAACCTGTCCAACAAAGGCAAGATGATCGATTTGTCGAAGGACGACGCCGAATCCAAGGCGGCGCTCGACACGCTGCGCAAGGAGCTCACCGGCAAGAATGTCGGCCTGCAGGTCTCGACCACCGAGGCGACCTTCGCCGACAAATATCTGAAGGACGTCGCCAACGTCCATGAATACAAGACCACCGACGAGCACGACCTCGACCTGATGGCGGGCCGCATCGACGTGGCCTTCGCCGACACCACCTATTTCCTCGGCACGCTGGCCAAGCCCGACGCCAAGGACCTGGAATTCGTCGGGCCGCAATTCAAGGGTGGTCCGATCCTCGGGCCGGGCATCGGCGCCGCCTTCCGCAAGAGCGACAAGGACCTGCAGGACATTTACAACAAGGCACTCAAGGCCGCGCTCGACGACGGCTCGGTGTCAAAATACTCCATGCAGTGGTTCAAGATCGACATTACCAAGTGATGTCGCAACGGGAGCAGCCAAGGCTGCTCCCGTTTTGCACTGAGACAAGGAACCGTCGCCGGGAAGGAAGGCGTACGTGGAGTTTCTCAACGATCTGCAGGCGCAGTTTTCGACGGCCTATGAGCTGCTGGCCGCCGGCTGGGGCGTGCAACTGCTCTGGGGCATCGCCTGGACGCTCGCCGTCACCGTCGTCTCGATGCTGATTGGTGCTGCGCTGGGCTCACTGGTGGCTGCGGCCAAGCTCTCGCATCGCGGCGGATTGAGGTTCATCGGCGAGAGCTACACCACCGTCTTCCGCGGCGAACCGGAACTTCTGATCATCTACCTGTTCTACTATGGCGGCACGCAGGTGCTGACCGGTGTGGCGCGGTCGACCGGATCGATCGGCTCGACCGACATCCTGAACATGCCGAGCTTCCTCGGCGGCGTGCTTGCGGTCGGCATCATTTCCGGCGCCTACCAGGCCGAGGTTTTTCGCGGCTCGTTCCTTGCGATCCACCGCGGCGAGCTGGAGGCGGCGCGCGCCTACGGCATGTCGGCCTGGCTGCGGTTTCGCCTCGTGATCGTGCCCCAGGTGCTGCGCCTCGCCGTGCCGGGGCTGGGCAATGTCTGGCAATTGACCATCAAGGATTCGGCGCTGATCTCGGTCACCGGCGTCGCGGAGCTGATGCTCACCGCGAACAAGGCCGCGCGTTCGACGCATCATTCGCTGCTTTTCTACACGGTCGCTGGCATCCTTTACCTGGTGATGACCTCGATCTCGACGCCGATCTTCGAAAAGGCCGAGCGTTACACCTCGCGCAGTTTCACGCGGCCGAAGTGAGGTGGCGGTGGATCTCGACTTCTACCTTCCCACCATGTGGAGCGTGCTGAAGGCGCTGCCGCTGACGCTCGAGATCTGGTTCTTCGGCATCGCCTTCGGGCTGATCATCGCCACCGGCCTGACCTGGCTGCGGGCTTCCGGCTACAGATTGGGCGAATATTTCACCCGCGCCTATGTCTTCATCTTCCGTGGCTCGCCGCTTCTGGTGCAGCTCTATTTGATCTATTTCGGCCTCTCCCAGTTCGACTTCGTCCGCCACAGCTCGATCCTGTGGCCGATCCTGCGCGATCCGATGTATTGCACGATCGTCGCTATGGCCTTGAACACGGCCGCCTATGAGAGCGAGATATTCCGCGGCGCGCTGCGGGCGGTGCCGGTCGGACAGATCGAGGCGGCCAAGGCGTTCGGCATGTCGGCCTTCACCCGTTTCCGCCTCGTCACGCTCCCGATCGCGCTGCGGCTCGCTCTGCCGGCCTATTCGACCGAAATCATCCTGATGACCAAGGCGACCGCGCTCGCCTCGGTGGTCACGATCATGGAGATGATGGGAACGGCGCAGAAGATCCAGCACGACACGTTCCGGCCGATCGAGGTGCTGACCTGCGCCGGCGTGATCTACCTGCTGCTCAACCTGTCGATCGCCCGGCTGTTCGCCTGGGTCGAATACCGGCTGTCGCCGCATCTGCGGCCGCCGCCCGAGCAGAGTCAGCAAATCAAACCCGTACCGGAGGTGTTGTGATGTCGGCAAATGTCGCCGCTGCCGCGAAAGCAGCACCGTCCTCCGGAGTGACGCCTGCCATCAGCGTCAAGGACCTGCGCAAATGCTTTGGCGATCACGAGGTGCTCAAGGGCATTTCGCTGGAAGCCCACAAGGGCGACGTGATTTCCATCCTCGGCTCCTCCGGGTCCGGCAAGAGCACGATGCTTCGCTGCATCAACCTGCTGGAGACCCCTGACTCCGGCGAGGTGCGGGTCGACGGCGAGCTGATCAAGATGAAGCGAAGCCGCGACGGCCATCAGATGCCGGCCGACATCCGCCAGGTGGAACGGATTCGCGCCAACCTCGCCATGGTCTTCCAGAGCTTCAATCTCTGGTCGCACATGACCGTGCTGGAAAACCTCGTCGCCGCGCCGACGCATGTTTTGAAGCGGCCGCGCGCCGAGTGCCTGGAGCAGGCCGAGGCCT
Organism: Mesorhizobium sp. M2A.F.Ca.ET.037.01.1.1; assembly: GCF_003998075.1. NCBI lineage: Bacteria > Pseudomonadati > Pseudomonadota > Alphaproteobacteria > Hyphomicrobiales > Phyllobacteriaceae > Mesorhizobium > Mesorhizobium sp. M2A.F.Ca.ET.037.01.1.1. The sequence goes on from NZ_RZSA01000425.1 coordinate 4,342, forward strand.
TGCTGAAGCGCGTCGGCATATGGGAGCGCCGCAACTACTATCCGCCGCATATGTCGGGCGGCCAGCAGCAGCGCGCGGCAATTGCCCGCGCCCTGGCGATGAACCCCAAGGTGATGCTGTTCGACGAGCCGACATCGGCGCTCGATCCGGAACTGGTCGGCGAGGTGCTGCGCGTCATGCGCTCGCTTGCCGAGGAAGGGCGCACCATGCTCGTCGTCACCCACGAAATGGGCTTCGCCCGCGACGTGTCGAGCAAGGTGATGTTCCTGCACAAGGGCGAGGTGGATTCGGTCGGCGAGCCGAAGGAGATGTTCGCCAGGCCGCCGACGCCGCAGTTCAAGCAGTTCATCGCCAACTTCAACAAGTAGGCGCCTCTCCTTCTCGGATCGGCGCGAAGCGCCGAGACGGATGAGGGGTGTTCCAGCTGGGCAATGGCGTTCGCCTGGCAGCACCGTTGTGCCCAACCGCCAGCGCTTCATTCCTTCCAGCACCCTTCATCCGGCCGCTTCGCAGCCACCTGCTCCCACAAGGGGGAGAAGGGAAGGCGCTTAAATCATGTCCGACAGACCGGAAAACGCCATCGCCTTGCGCAGCACCTCGGCGAAGCGTTCGCCGGCGAGCTCCTTGTCGCCGCTGTTGTCGATCGAGGTGACGTCCGGCCCGGTCAGCTTGACGCTGGCGCTGCGCGCCAGGCGGGCAAGCACTTCGCCGCGCGATTCGCGGCCGCGCGCCGCCAGCCGCTCGGCGAGGATCTCCGGCGTGGCGGTGATCTCGACCACGGCCAGGTTGGCGTAGCGTTCGCGCAGCGCCGGGATGACCGCGCGGGAGACATTCGCCACGGCGACATGGCCGTTCGCCACGGCCCAGTCGACATCGGCCGGCAGGCCGTAGCGCAGGCCGTGCGCGTCCCAGCACAGCGAGAA
>NZ_RZSA01000426.1:0-5264 GCF_003998075.1 Mesorhizobium sp. M2A.F.Ca.ET.037.01.1.1
GTTCAGGAGCCTTCAGCTCATCGCCGGCGTTTACGCCGGAGGCGGGAAAAACGGGGCAAACAAAAAGCGGGGCAAGCCCGCTCTTTAAATCGCTTCTCTGCAGCCGAAATTAGGCCGGGATCAGCGCGCCTTCCAGCGTGGTGAGCTGGGCGAGGAACTGCTCGGCGCGGCTGCGCGCCACGTCGTCCTTGGCGTCGGCGGCGTCTTCCCTGGCGTCCTGGATGCGACGCGCCAGGTCCGCGCGGTCGATGTCGTTCACATGCACGGCCGATTCGGCCAGCAGCGTGCAGCCGGACGGCAGGATGTCGGCGAAACCGCCGAACACGACATAGCGGTCTTCCTTGCCGCCCGCGGCTTTCACCGTGACGACGCCGGGCTTGATGGTGGTCATGACCGGCGCGTGCTGCGCCATCACCGTCATCTCGCCTTCGGCGCCCGGGATGACGACGGACTCGACCTGCTCGGAAACGAGCAGCCGCTCCGGCGAGACCAGTTCGAACTTGAAAGCTTCAGCCATTTTGCTTCACCTTGCCGGCGATACTTTTGTCAGTCTGCAATCCTGTCCCACAGAAGGGACAGAACATGACCGCTTGATCGAAATACCCAAGACCGTCTTCCGTTTCGACAGTCCCGACGGTCATCATCAATATCCCATCGTCGGTCTCGAAGAACGACGGCGAGGGAAGCTCTGTCATTCACCTCTTGCAGGGTGGAGCAACAGAACTTCCTGTCCATAGTTATGCCGCTTCAGCCGCCAGGCGCTGCGCCTTCTCGACCGCTTCGTCGATGCCGCCGACCATATAGAACGCGGCTTCCGGCAGGTGGTCGTAGTCGCCGGCGCAAAGGCCCTTGAAGCCCTTGATGGTGTCGGCGAGGTCGACCAGCTTGCCCGGCGAACCGGTGAACACTTCGGCGACGAAGAACGGCTGCGACAGGAAGCGCTCGATCTTGCGGGCGCGGGCGACGGTCTGCTTGTCCTCTTCGGACAACTCGTCCATGCCCAGGATGGCGATGATGTCCTGCAGCGACTTGTAGCGCTGAAGGATCGACTGCACCTGGCGGGCGACCTGGTAGTGCTCCTCGCCGACGACCATCGGGTCGAGCATGCGCGAGGTGGAATCCAGCGGATCGACGGCCGGGTAGATGCCCTTTTCCGAGATCGCGCGGTTGAGCACGGTCGTGGCGTCGAGGTGGGCGAAGGAGGTCGCCGGCGCAGGGTCGGTCAGGTCGTCGGCCGGCACGTAGATCGCCTGCACCGAGGTGATCGAGCCCTTGGTCGTCGTCGTGATGCGCTCTTGCAGCGCGCCCATGTCGGTGGCCAGCGTCGGCTGGTAGCCCACGGCGGAAGGAATGCGGCCGAGCAGCGCCGACACTTCCGAGCCCGCCTGGGTGAAGCGGAAGATGTTGTCGACGAAGAACAGCACATCCTGGCCCTGGTCGCGGAAATATTCGGCGACCGTCAGACCGGTAAGACCGACGCGGGCACGCGCGCCCGGCGGTTCGTTCATCTGGCCGTAGACGAGGGCGGCCTTGGAGCCCTGGCCGCCGCCCTTCTTGTTGACGCCCGATTCGATGAACTCGTGATAGAGGTCATTGCCTTCGCGGGTACGCTCGCCGACGCCGGCGAACACCGAGAAGCCGCCGTGGGCCTTGGCGACGTTGTTGATCAGTTCCTGGATCAGCACGGTCTTGCCGACGCCGGCGCCGCCGAACAGGCCGATCTTGCCGCCGCGGGCGTAAGGCGCGAGCAGGTCGAGAACCTTGATGCCGGTGACCAGGATCTGCGCTTCCGTCGACTGGTCGACATAGGCCGGAGCCGGCTGGTGGATGGCGCGCATTTCGATGCCGTCGACCGGGCCTTCCTCGTCGACCGGCTCGCCGATGACGTTGATGATGCGGCCGAGCATGCCCGGACCGACCGGAACCGATATCGGCGCGCCGGTGTCAAAGACGTCCTGCCCGCGGACCAGACCTTCGGTCGAGTCCATGGCAATGCAGCGCACGGTGTTCTCGCCGAGATGCTGGGCAACCTCGAGCACCAGGCGGTTGCCGACATTGTCGGTTTCCAGCGCGTTCAGAATGGCCGGCAGGTGATCTTCGAACTGGACGTCGACCACGGCGCCGATGACTTGGCGGACCTTGCCAGCGGCGCCGACGCGCTTGGCCGCGACGCTCGCCGCGGAAGCCGCGGCCTTGGCCGGAGCGGCCGCCTTCTTCGCCGGAGCGGCGGCCTTCGCGGCTGCCGGGGCCTTTGCCGCCTTCGGGGCCGATGCCTCCTTGGCTGCGGTCTTCGGGGTAGCTGCTTTCGCCATCGTCTTTGCCCTTTTCGTCTATCCGTTGTTCACGCCGCTGCGAGGTCTTGGGACCCCGCCCGCGCGCGCCTAGAGCGCCTCGGCGCCCGAAATGATTTCGATCAGTTCCTTGGTGATCTGCGCCTGCCGCTGGCGGTTGTAGGTGATCGACAGCCTGTTGATCATGTCGCCGGCATTGCGCGTCGCATTGTCCATCGCGCTCATCTTGGCGCCCATCTCGCCGGCCGCGTTCTCCAGCAGCGCCCGGAAGATCTGCACCGCGATGTTGCGGGGGATCAGGTCGGAGAGGATCTCGCCCGGCTCCGGCTCGTATTCATAGACCGCGGTGGCGCCGTTGCCTGTCGCGGCGGCGGCCGAGGCCTGTGCCGCCGGGATGATCTGCTGCGCCGTCGGGATCTGGCTGATCACCGACTTGAACTGCGAATAGAACAGCGTGCAGATGTCGAAGCCGCCCTCGTTGAAGAGGTGGATGACCTTGCGCGCGATAGCGTCGGCATTGACGAAGCCGAGCGCCTTGACCTCGCGCAGGTCAACGCGCTCGAGTATCAGCGAGGCATAGTCGCGGCGCAGGATGTCGTAACCCTTCTTGCCGACGCAGATGATCTTGACCTGCTTGCCGTCGGCCAGAAGCCTGCGGATATGATCGCGAGCAAGCCGTGCGATCTGCGAGTTGAAGCCGCCGCACAGGCCGCGCTCGGCGGTGCAGACGATGAGCAGATGCACATCATCCCGGCCGGTTCCGGTCATCAGCGCCGGGGCATCGCCGCCGCCGCCGATCGCCTGGGTGATGTTGGCCAGAACCGCGCCCATGCGCTCGGAATAGGGTCTGGCTGCTTCCGCCGCCTCCTGCGCGCGACGCAGCTTCGCCGCGGCGACCATCTGCATCGCCTTGGTGATCTTCTGCGTCGCCTTGACCGAGGCGATGCGATTACGAAGGTCTTTTAACGAAGCCATGCTTCAAACCTGATCCCGTGCGTCCGGCTTCGTTCAAGCGAAGGTCTTGGCGAAGGCGTCGATTTCCGCCTTCAGCTTGGCGCGCAGATCGTCCGACAGCGCCTTCTCCTTGCGGATGCCGTCGAGGACATCCTTGCCGGCCGAGCGCATGTGGCTGAGCAGTCCATGCTCGAACTTGCCGACCTGGTTGAGCGGCAGCTTGTCGAGATAGCCGTTGACGCCGGCGAAGATCACCGCGACCTGCTCTTCCGTCTTCAGCGGCGAGAACTGCGGCTGCTTCAAGAGTTCCGTCAGGCGCGAACCGCGGTTCAAGAGGCGCTGCGTGGCGGCGTCGAGGTCCGAGCCGAACTGCGCGAAGGCCGCCATTTCGCGGTACTGCGCGAGTTCGCCCTTGATCGAGCCTGCAACCTGCTTCATCGCCTTGATCTGCGCCGAGGAGCCGACGCGCGACACCGACAGGCCGACATTCACCGCCGGACGGATGCCCTGGAAGAACAGGTTGGTCTCGAGGAAGATCTGGCCGTCGGTGATCGAGATCACGTTGGTCGGGATGTAGGCCGACACGTCGTTGGCCTGCGTCTCGATGACCGGCAGCGCGGTCAGCGAGCCGGCGCCGTTGTCGTCGTTGAGCTTGGCGGCGCGTTCGAGCAGGCGCGAATGCAGGTAGAAGACGTCGCCCGGATAGGCTTCGCGGCCCGGCGGACGGCGCAGCAAGAGCGACATCTGGCGATAGGCGACGGCCTGCTTCGACAGATCGTCATAGCTGATGAGTGCATGCATGCCGTTGTCGCGGAAATATTCGCCCATGGTGCAGCCGGCGAACGGCGCCAGGAACTGCATCGGCGCCGGGTCGGACGCGGTGGCGGCGATGATGATGGAGTAGTCGAGCGCGCCGCGCTCCTCCAGCACCTTGACGAACTGCGCAACGGTCGAGCGCTTCTGGCCGACGGCGACGTAGACGCAGTAGAGCTTTTCCTTCTCCGGGCCGTTGTCGTGCACCGACTTCTGGTTCAGCATCGTGTCGAGGATGATGGCGGTCTTGCCGGTCTGGCGGTCGCCGATGACCAGCTCACGCTGGCCGCGGCCGACCGGGATCAGCGCGTCGATGGCCTTGAGGCCGGTCGACATCGGCTCATGCACCGACTTGCGCGGGATGATGCCGGGCGCCTTGACGTCGACGCGCTTGCGCTCGGTGGCCTGGATCGGACCCTTGCCGTCGATCGGGTTGCCGAGCGCGTCGACGACGCGGCCAAGCAGGCCCGGACCGACCGGAACGTCGACGATGGCGCCGGTGCGCTTGACGGTGTCGCCTTCCTTGATGTCGCGGTCGTTGCCGAAGATGACGACGCCGACATTGTCGGCTTCGAGGTTCAGCGCCATGCCGCGGATGCCGCCCGGGAACTCGACCATCTCGCCGGCCTGGACATTGTCGAGGCCGTAGACGCGGGCGATGCCGTCACCGACGGACAGAACCTGACCGACTTCGGAGACCTCGGCCTCCTTGCCGAAATTCTTGATCTGGTCTTTCAGAATTGCGGAAATTTCCGCGGCGCGGATGTCCATCAGCCGACCTCTTTCAGTGCAAGCTTGAGCGAATTGAGTTTGGTTTTGAGCGACGTATCGATCTGGCGCGAGCCCATCTTGACGATCAGTCCGCCGAGCAGCGACGGATCGACGGTCATGGCGATGGCCACATCCTTGCCGGCGATGCTCTTCAGCGTCGCCTTCAGTTCAGTCTGCTGCGCGGCCGTCAGCGCATGCGCCGAGGTGACCTCGGCGGACGCCTCGCCGCGATGGTCGGCGGCGATCTGGCGGAACGCCTTGATCATGCCGGGCACCGCGAACAGGCGACGGTTCCTGGCGACGACGCGCAGGAAATTGCCAACGAGACCGGTTATGCCTGCCTTGTCGGCAATGGCCGCGATGGCCTTGGCCTGGTCCTCGCTGGAGAACACCGGGCTGTCGATCAGCCGCTTGAGATCGTCGCTGCCGTTGAGC
>NZ_RZSA01000427.1:0-5251 GCF_003998075.1 Mesorhizobium sp. M2A.F.Ca.ET.037.01.1.1
GCGCTAATTGGATGCTGGCAGCTTGCCTGGTTCAGCGGCTTTGTGACCAAGCTGTTCGGCTGAGGCGCATTAGGTGGGAATCCGCGCATGACCATAGAGGGTTTCTGCGATCCGCGTTTTGCCGGCGTGCGCGACGCGTTCGCCTGGTGTTTCTCCCAAGGCCTCGAACATGGCGGCGGCGTCTCAGTCGTGGCCGACGGCAAGACCGTCGTCGACCTTTGGGGCGGTCATGCCGATGCCGCGCGCACCCGGCCATGGCGGCGTGACACGCTGGTCAATGTCTGGTCTTGCACCAAGGGCGTCGTGGCGCTGGCGATCGCCATGCTGGTGGAGCGCGGCAAGCTGGACTATGCCGCGCCGGTCGCGCGCTATTGGCCGGAATTCGCGGCCGGCGGCAAGGAGCGCATCACACTCGATCAGGTCATGTCGCACCAGTCCGGGCTGAACGGCCTTGCCGTGCCGATGGACGAGGCAGGCCTGCTCGCCTGGACGCCCTATGCCGATGCGCTTGCCGCCATGGCGCCGCTGTGGGAGCCCGGCAGCCGTTGCGTCTATCATGCGCTCAGCTACGGCCATCTTGCCGGCGAGGTGCTGCGGCGCGTCGACGGGCGCAGCGTCGGCCGCTTCATCGCGGAAGAAATCGCCGGCCCGCTTGGGGCCGATTTCCATGTCGGCCTGCCGCAAACGGACGATTTCCGAGCCGCCGAGATGATCGAGGGCCCGAAGGCTTCGGAGTGGGTCGACATCGTGCGCGCCTCGCCCTTTCCCCATGCATGCGACAACCCGGCGCCCCGCGCCCTGGCGCCCAACGACCGCGCCTGGCGCGCCGCAGAGGTGCCCGGTGGCAACGGCCAGTCCACCGCCCATGCGCTGGCGCGCATCTACGGAATGATGGCGGCAGGCGGGACGTTTGAAGGCAAGCGCCTGATCGGCCGCGCGGCGATCGAGGAGGCCGGGAGGCCGCGCTTTCGCGGCATGGACGACAGCTTCGCGCTGCCGGCCGCCTTCGCCGCCGGCTATCAGATCGAGGATCCCGTCTATGCCGGTCGCGCATCGCCGCAAAGCTTCGGCCATACCGGCTGGGGCGGCGCCATCGGCTTTGCCGATCCCGGCGCCGGTGTCGGGTTCGGCTACGTCACCAACCGCATGCTGGGGTTCGACGATGTCGACCCGCGCCGCAAGGCGCTGATCGACGCCGTCTACGACGCGCTCTGAAAAAGATCCCTAGCTTCTCAGCCCCGGTGCCTCCTGCCCCGTGCGCGCGACATATTCGGTGTAGCCGCCGCCATAGGTGTGGATGCCGTCGGGCGTGAGCTCCAGCACGCGGTTCGACAGCGCCGCCAGGAAATGGCGGTCGTGCGAGACGAAGAGCATCGTGCCTTCATACTGCGACAGCGCCTCGATCAGCATCTGCTTGGTCGTGATGTCGAGGTGGTTGGTCGGCTCGTCGAGCACCAGGAGGTTGGGCGGGTCGAACAGCATCAGCGCCATCACCAGGCGGGCCTTCTCGCCGCCCGACAGCACGCGGCACTTCTTCTCGATCTCGTCGCCGGAAAAGCCGAAGCAGCCGGCAAGCGCGCGCAGCGGCGCCTGGCCGGCCTGCGGGAAATTATCCTCCAGCGTCTGGAAGACGGTGCGCTCGCCGTCGAGCAGTTCCATGGCGTGCTGGGCGAAATAGCCCATCTTGACGCTCGGACCGCGCGCGACGGAGCCCTCGTCGGGCTCGGAGGCGCCGGCCACAAGCTTGAGCAGCGTCGACTTGCCGGCGCCGTTGACGCCCATCACGCACCAGCGCTCGCGGCGGCGGATCTGGAAGTCGAGGCCCGAATAGATCGAGCGGCTGCCATAGGATTTGTGGATGCCTTTCAGCGTCGCCACGTCCTCGCCGCAGCGCGGCGCCGGCTGGAACTCGAAGGCCACCGTCTGGCGGCGCTTGGGCGGCTCGACGCGGTCTATCTTGTCGAGCTTCTTCACCCGGCTCTGCACCTGCGCGGCGTGCGAGGCGCGCGCCTTGAAGCGCTCGATGAAGGCGATCTCCTTGGCCAGCATCGCCTGCTGGCGCTCGAACTGCGCCTGCAACTGCTTGTCGGCGAGAGCCCGCTGCTCCTGGTAGAATTCGTAATTGCCGGAATAGGACGTGAGCGCGCCGGCATCGATCTCGATGATCTTGTTGACGATGCGGTTCATGAACTCGCGGTCGTGCGAGGTCATCAAAAGCGCGCCGTCATAGTCCTTCAGGAATTTCTCCAGCCAGATCAGGCTTTCGAGGTCGAGATGGTTCGATGGCTCGTCGAGCAGCATGACGTCGGGTCGCATCAACAGGATGCGTGCCAGCGCGACGCGCATCTTCCAGCCGCCTGAGAGCTTTGAGACGTCGCCGTCCATCATCTCCTGGCTGAAGCCGAGCCCGTCCAGCACCTCGCGGGCGCGGCCGTCCAGCGCATAGCCGTCGAGCTCCTCGAAACGGTGCTGCAATTCGCCGTAGCGCTCGATGATTGCGTCCATCTCGTCGGCGCGCTCGGGATCGCCCATGGCGTGCTCGAGCTCGCGCATCTCAGCCGCCACCGCGCTCACCGGCCCCGCGCCTTCCATGACCTCGGCTACGGCGCTCATACCGCCCATGTCGCCGACATCCTGGCTGAAATAGCCTATGGTGACGCCGCGATCGACCGAGACCTGGCCCTCGTCCGGCTGTTCCTCACCGATGATCATGCGGAACAAGGTCGTCTTGCCGGCGCCGTTCGGGCCGACCAGCCCGACCTTCTCGCCCTTCTGCAAGGCGGCCGAAGCTTCGATGAAGACGATCTGTCGGCCGTTCTGCTTGCCGATATTTTCGAGACGGATCATGGGGCGGTCCGGGAAACTGCGCTGATGTGGCGGGATTTGGCCCGGCGTGTACGCGAATGAGGGTGCGAGGGGAAGAGGCAGAAGCGCCGCAGGATGAAGGTTCCTCGCCCCCACGAAGTGGGGGAGAGGTGGCTCGGCGAAGCCGAGACGGAGAGGGGGAGCGCCCTACGAAGACCCCCTCTCCGTCCGCTTCGCGGACACCTCTCCCCCGCCTCGGCGGGGGCGAGGAACGGCGCTGCGCCCTACTTCGCGTCGTGGAAGATAATGCCCACCGTATGCCGCCGCCCCGACCGCAACCGACTCACGCCGTGGCGCAGATTCACCCGATAAAACCCCCTCGTACCCTGCACCGGCCGGTTGTGCGCGGCGAAAATCACCGCGTCGCCGCGCTTCAGCGGCACCACCTCGGCGCGGCTTTGCATGCGCGGGCGCTGTTCGGTGAGCACGAATTCGCCGCCGGTGAAATCCTCGCCGGGCTCGGACAACAGGATCGCCACCTGCAGCGGAAAGGCGAGCGCGCCGTAAAGGTCCTGGTGCAGGCAGTTGAAGTCGCCGGGGCCGTATTGCAGGAGAAGCGGCGTCGGTCTGGTCTGGCCTTCATCGTGGCAGCGCTTTAGGAAAGCGGCGTGGTCGGCCGGATAGCGAAGCGCCACGCCCATCTTCTCGTTCCAATCGTTGGCGACCGCGGCTAGGCGCGGATAGAGCGCAGTGCGCAGGCCTTCGATCAGGTCCGGCAGCGGGTATTTGAAGTAGCCATATTCGCCTTTGCCGAAGCCGTGACGAGCCATGATCACATGGCTGCGGAAATGCTCCTCATGCGGGTAGAGGCTGGCGATTTCGGCGCATTCTTCGGCCGTCAGCAGGCCGGGCATGACGGCGCAGCCATGCGCATTGAGGTCGGAGACGACGCCGCGCCAATCCTGCGCGGCGACGCGGGATTCGGCGGAGCGGCTGGCGCGCTTGGTGCTCAGGGAATGGATGGTCATGGGTCGGCTCCTTCGATGCGAACCAAAGTGGGGCGAAGCCAATGTAAGGGCCACCCGATTCCTGCGGAGTGAATGAGATCGTTGGAGAAGCCGGCGGGACAGCGCCCCCCTCTGTCCTGCCGGACATCTCCCCCACTTGGGGGGAGATTGGCAGCTGAGGCGGCGGCGCTCCTTCTTGCGACGCCGGTGATTGGCGAAAGCGGCGATGACAGCTGATCTCCCCCCTTGTGGGGGAGATGTCCGGCAGGACAGAGGGGGGCGCGAAGGAACTCGACCTAGGCTTTCCTCCGATACCCATCCAGCTCCGGGTCGAGATCCACCTTCACCGCATTGGTGAACACGCAGGTCGCCACCATGATGCCGGCGAAGGCGGTGAGATTGACCAGCAGCGTTTCGTCGTAGCGGGCCTTGAGCGCGGCCCAGGTCTCGTCCGGAACGGCGTTCGTATCGGCGGCAACCGCCTTGCCGAAGTCGATCAAAAGCGTCTCATCCACGGTCGGCTCGATCGCCTCTGGATCGAGGCCGCTATCGATCAGCGCGCGGCGGAAGAAGGTGACCGGGACCTCGGCGCGCATCGTCTCGGCAATCGCCTTCGAGAACAGCCAGATGGCGCGGTCGTCGAGCGCGGGCTTCAGCAGGTCTCGCAGCGTGAACCATTCGGCGTAGATGCGATGCGCGGCGGGCGAATGCAGCAGGATGCGCTTCATGTTGGTCATGCGGCCGCGCAGCTTGAGCTCGCGGTCATGCTCGGCGCGGATGTCGTCGGAGGCGGTGGCGTAGTCGATTGCGGAGATATGCGCCATCGCGATCATCCCAGCGTCGCATGAAGCGCCGGCGCGCCGCGCAGCGTGTTGGAGACGGTGCAGATGTCTTCCGCATCCGCCAGGATGCGCTTTTTGGTGGCCGCGTCGAGGTCGCCGGTGATCTCCAATCTAACGGTGAACGTCTCTACGCGCGACGGCTCTTCCTTCGCCTTCTCACCGGTCACGTCCGCCCTCACCTCGCCGAGCCTGTCGGCGACGCCGAGGCGGGTCGCGGCGATGCGGGCGCTGAGCACCATGCAGGCGGCCAAGGAGGCATAGAGCAGGTCAAGCGGGCTGAAGCCGGGGGCGCTGACTTGTGTAACGACATCGACCATGCCACCGGTCGGGGTGGTTATCGTCGGCAGGCCGCCCAGCGGCATGACGGCGAGCGCGCCGGCGTTGCGGGTTCTGATCTTGAAGTCAGCCATCGTGTCGTCTCCACTTTGGAGGCTATTGATAGCGGACGCGAATTGACGAGGACAACCTGCAACGTCAGCGCTGCCCCTCATTGTCCTGCCGGCATCTTCTCCCCGTATAGTGACGGGGAGAAGGGGCTGGTGTCCGAACCGGATAGATAGGTAACAGAATGGACCGATTAGATGGGTGACAGTTTTC
>NZ_RZSA01000428.1:0-5247 GCF_003998075.1 Mesorhizobium sp. M2A.F.Ca.ET.037.01.1.1
CCTGGCGCACGGCTTCAAAGAGGTCGTGCGGGCCGGTAGCGCCGACGGAAGCATAGTCGATCCAGTCGCTGTGGACATCAAGGTCCGGGTTGCCCGACCGGCGCGCCTCGTGAATGTTCCAGCGGTGCTGGTCCGCCGCGGCACCGTCATAAGTCACCGATGTCAGCGGCGCATGCTTCAATCCGTAGAGCAGATTGTCGCGGAGGCTTGCCTGGAACAGGAAAACATCGGACGAGGCATAGGACATGCGCCGGCCGGTCACTGCTTCAGGGAGTTCAAGCAGGTCGTCGGCACCCGAAGCGACCTTTCCGCTTTCCGGCCAGCTCAGCCGCGCGAAGGCCTCTGCAAGCGCCTCCGCTCCACCTGTTGAGGTGCTGACCAGCGCCACCGTCTCACCGGGGTTCACCTGCAGAGAGACCCGGTCGAGGAGCATTGCACCGCCATCGTCTGCCATGGACAGACCGATCGCCGACAGAGGTTTGGTCATCGGACCGGGATCATCGATCGTCAGTGCGCCGATTTGCGGCGCAATGAGACCCTCGACGGTGAATTGTTCGACGACCTGCTGGTATTTGACCTGGACATCCTGCCGATCCTGATCCCAGTCGATCAGTTCCTTCATCGGTCCGGGCAGGTCCTTGTAGGCGCCGATCACGGCCACGAGCTGGCCAACGTCCAGCCGGCCATGGATGACCAGGTAACCGCCGACCATGTAGAACAGAAAGGGCGTGATCTGCGCGAGAAAATTGTTGAGGAACTTCACCATGAATTTCCATTGGTAAAGATCGAAGCGGATCTTGAAGATGAGCCCGAGCCGGGCAGCTATGTCGGCGCGCTCGTAGTTTGATGTATCATGGACGTGAACCGCGCCGATGCCGTCGACGATTTCGCCGACGCGGCCCGATAGCGCGCGCGCCGTCAACTGCCGTTTACGCCCGAGCACGATCAGCCGCCGCCGCATTCGCGGGATGAGCACGATCTGGATCAAAACGATTACGGCGGCGATCATTCCGAGCCAGAAGTTCTGGACCACGATGAACAGCATGGCCGTCACCGCCTGGCCGCCGAGCAGCACCGGCTGCAGGAAAGCATCGCCGATGAACCCGCCCAGCGGCTCCACCTCGTCCTTCACCATGGTTGCCACCTCGGCGGATTTCACGCGCTTGAAATAACGCGGCGGAAACCGCAGCACACGATCGACCAATTCGAAGCGGATACGGCGCAGCATGCGTTCGCCGAGGCGGCCCTTGTAGGTGTTGATGTAGAATTTGAACAGGCCGTTGATGATGACCAGCAGGAGGAACACGAGGCTGAGGGCAAACAGCGTCGTCGTGCGGTCGAGCTGAAAGCCAGGAAAGAACTGGACCTCTCCGATGAACGGCAGGTTGTAGTGCAGCCTCATGAATGGCTGGGTCGCGCCCGGTTGCTCGAACCCCTTGCCTTGGATCGGGCCGTTGACGATCAGCTTCGGCAGGTCAAAGGACATGAAATACGGGATCATCGAAAGCAAGACGATAACCAATATCCAGAGCTGCTGCTTCTTGGTGTGCGTCCAGATATAGCGAGCTAGGCTGGGTTCCATATGCGACTGTGAACCTTCAGTTCAAAGAACAAAGTAAAAGCATCGGCTGGTGGACGGCGCATCGGCAATCATCGCCGGCGACGCGTTCGAAGCCTGCGAGGCGGCTTGGCGAGGCAAGATTGCGTTGTGTCGCCCGAAATCCCAACGTACAAGGCGAATATGATGGATGTCACGCAACCGCGCAATGCCGGCATGGACGGGCACGAGCAGGCCTTGGACCTCACGCGGGGAATTGCCGCCTATGTCAACCACCCTCTCGTGGCAGGGCTGGCGCGCGTCATCGCCAAACATCCGCAGGCCGACATCGCCAACGCCTTCAACCACAAGCAGGTGGCCTGCAAGATGTGGGCGCTCGACAGACTGTTCGAAAGCTGCGGCGGGCGCTTCGCGCGCATATGGGTTCTGGGCGGATGGTACGGCATCTTGCCGGCGATGCTTTTCAACGACCCCCGCTTCGACATCGCGACGATTGACAGCATCGACATCGATCCCGAAGTCGCGCCGGTTGCCCAGACCCTCAACCGGGAAGCCGGCGACCGGTTCCGGGCGCTGACAGCCGATATGTACGCACTCGACTATGCGGCCGGGCCGTCCGACCTGATAGTCAATACGAGCTGCGAGCACATCGCCGATCTGCGCGCCTGGCTTGCCCTGCTCCCGCGGGGCACGAATGTACTGCTGCAATCGAATGACTATTTCAGCGAGCCGACGCACATTAACTGCGTGGCTTCACTTGCAGCCTTCGAGGCAATGGCGGCGCTGCGGGAGATACGATTCTCCGGCGAACTACCGACAAAAAAATATACGCGCTTCATGCTGATTGGGACGGTTTAGTGCCTTTCGTCCAAAACCGCGTAGCGGTTTAGGACAACGACATGCATCAAGACTTAAAGCGCGTCGACTGAATCCGTTCAGCGCGACGCGCTTTAGGCCCCGCCGTCTGCTTGGTCATGTCCCGGGCCCCATTTTTAGCGACCGCGTTCGATGCCGCTCGCGCAGGATTTGCGCCGAGTGATGCGCCCCTTCCAGATCGAGACGATGCGCGGACGGCCTCGGCGCCACCAGCGCCTGTTCGATCGCCTGCGCCAAACCTTCAGGCGTCAGGTCCTTTTCCATCAGCACCGTTGCAAGACCGAGTTCTTCGAGCATCAGGGCGCGAACCGTTTGTTCGGTTTCCCCGCCGGCTGCAAACGGCACGAGCAGGGAGCGACAACCCGCGCGCAGGACATCGCAGACCGTGTTGTAACCCGCCTGCGAGACCGACAGGCGGGCACCGGTCAGCAGGCTGGCGAAATCCTCGCGGAAGCGGAAGATGGACAGGCCCGGCGTGGCATCGCGTGCGATCGCGTCAAACTCGTCTTTCGGCAGGTTGGGGCCGGTGATCAAACACCATTTCCAGCCATTTTTGGCATTCCGCGCCGCTGCGATGGTGGAACTGACAAGACCCCTCCCGGCAGCTCCACCGCCAACCGACACCAGAATGTCGAAGCGCTCGGAGGCCGCGGGCGATGGCGGCGCGGCAACGAGCCCTGTGTAGGTGACCTCGGCCCTGATTGCCCAGGCTAGTGGAAATGTCCTGTCGATGGTTGCGAAAGTTGGGTCGCCGTGGACCATGACAAGGTCGAAATGCCTGTTGATGAGATCGACCGTTTCCTCGTTTCGGCCCGGCTTGACGCGCTCCTGAAGGATATCGCGGACGGACGTCGCCAGCAGCGGTCTGGGCGATGTCGCCTCGATGGCTTCGAGCAGCGGCATGAGTTCGAAGCGCATCTGCCGGCGTCCAAATGGAAAGGCCTCGACAATGACGATATCAGGTCTGCAATCCCGGTATGCCTGCAGCAGCATCTCTGAACGCCGTTTCTTGAAATCATCGTCGATGGGCTTGCCCTGCAGGTCGACAAGTCCGGAAAATCCTTCATCACCGGAGGTGACAGGCGGCAGGGTTACAGTTTTCACCCCTGGTCCCGGAAACCCCGCGATCGGCGCGCCGCCGGTCACGACGGTTACGTCAAACCCGACATCGACCAGTGCCGCTGCGATGCGGCTGGAGCGAGCGAGATGGCCGATACCGAGCAGGTGCTGGACATAGAGGAAGACGCGCTTCAATCGGCGGCCCGCCACTCGCGCTCGAACAGTTCCTTGAGCTGTCCGATGCTTGCCGTATGGTCGAAATTGCCGCGCACGCGCCGCTCGGCGGCGTCGCCGAGGCGGGCGCGCAGCACGGGATCGCGGATCAGGCGCTCCAGCGCCTGTGCGAGGGCAATTGGGTTTTCCGTCGGAACCAGCAGCCCGGTTTCATCCGGCGACAAAAGCTCCGGCACGCCGGAAATATCGGTCGACACGCAGGCAAGCCGCTGGCTGGCCGCCTCCACCAGAACATTCGGCAGACCGTCCCGGTCGCCATTTGCGGTGATCCTGCAGGCCAGGGCGAAGATGTCGGCGCACCGGTAGTGCTCAAGCACCTCCTCTTGCGCAAGCGCGCCCTTCCAGGACACGCGACCATCCAGTCCGAACTTTTGCGCCAGCGCCTTGAGCCGTTCCAGTTCCTCGCCGCCGCCGATATGCTCGAAATGCCACGCCAAATCGCCAGGCAATAGGGCAAGCGCCTCCAGCAAGGTATCGTAACCTTTCTTTGCAACTGCGCGCCCGACACTGAGAATGATAACCGGGTCGTCCGCCGCCGAGCCGTCATGCTGTTTTCGCGCCTCGCCGAAACTGCCGAAGCGATCAAGGTCAAGCCCATGGTAGCTCAGATGCACGGACGAGTTGCCGTTTGCGAGTTCTTTAAGACGATCGAAGCCGGTTTTCGTGCAAGTGACCGTCCAGCGCGCCGAGGAAAGCTTGCCGGCCAGATCCCAGTCCGCAGAAGTCCAGATGTCCTTGGCATGGGCTGAGCAGCTCCAGGGCAGGCCACGAAGCTGGCTGACGTAGCGCGTCACCGATGCCGGCGTGTGCGCGAAATGCGCATGCAACCATCCCGCGTCTTCCGGCCATTCGGCCGCCAGCACGAGCGCTTGCCCGAAGCGGCGCACGCGATTGCGCGTAAAGTCGCGGCGGATATCGGCAGCCAGCGATCCGAGCGCGCGCCAGAACCCCGGCCGCAGCAGATAGGCAAACAGCGAGCGAAGCACGCGCAGCGGCTCTTCATGCAGATATTCCGGCAGATAACGGATGGGCGCCTTGATCTCGTCATGCACAGGGTGGCGTTTTGCGTCGGTCGGCCGCCTGAGCGCGACGAGTATCAGGTCAAATCCCGCGCGCTCCAGACCGAGCAGTTCCTGCGCGATGAAGGTTTCCGACAACCGCGGATAGCCCTTTAGAACCACGACGATCTTGCGACGTTGCAACTCAGCTCATTCCCTCAATGACCGAAAGGTGAGGGCTGGCCCGCCGATCGAGCAGTTCTGCGACGATTTCGGAAATATGAGGCAGTCCTTCCAGCCTCAGATGCGGATTGCTCTGAGATGGGCGGGGCCGGTCCGGCAGCGCCACCAGTGCATCGGCAAACCGCTGGGAATCCTTGGCTTCGTCCGGCAAAAGCATCTCGATAAGGCCGAGTTCGGCTGCGCGCCGAGCGCGGATCAGTTGTTCCTCACGGGGCTCGACGCGCGGCACGATTAGCGCCGGCTTGTCGAAAGACAGTATCTCGCAATAGGTGTTGTAAC
>NZ_RZSA01000429.1:0-5239 GCF_003998075.1 Mesorhizobium sp. M2A.F.Ca.ET.037.01.1.1
ATCTATAATTACTACCAGAACAAGGGGGACATCCTCGGCGCCATCGTTTCCATGGAGGTCAACGAGGTGCTGAATGCCGGGCGAGGCGTGGTCGCCAGCCCGCCCGCCAATGTCGGCGACGCGCTCGACACGCTGATCGGCATCTATATCGAGCACTCGCTGAATTACCTCAGCAAGGAGATGTGGCGCCAGGCGATGGCGATTTCGACGCAACTGCCCGACAGCCTCTTCGGCCAGACCTACACCGCGCTCGACCGCGAGCTGACCCGGCAGATCAGCGCGCTGATCGCCCGCCTGCAGCAGATCGGCCTTGTGCGCGCCGACATCGACGGCTCGGCGGTGGGCGAGCTGATCTTCAACAACATGAACATGATGTTCATCGAGTTCGTGAAGCGCGACGAGGCGAGGATACCGGAGCTGAGGGCGGCGATACGAAGGCAGAACCGGGTGCTGGTGGCGGCGATTGGGGTGTGAGCTCGCCGTACGACTATGCTGCGAAGGGCCTGGAGATCCCCATTCGAATGGAAATTTTGGCTTAGCTGTGATGCCGTCAATGTCATTCTTTTATCTTACCCCACATTCCACCTGTGAAGCTATCGGTGTCCGCGATCTGTGAAGCTATCGGTGTCCGCGATCCTCAAAATCTGAACGGGGTCTTTGTTATACCGCAACCCGAACCATCCTTCGTATTCCAACCGGACAGAAAATTCTGCCATCGGTCTCCAGAAGCGCGCCAAAAATATCTCAATTGGATTGGCTAATCTCCGGGTACGTGTCCACTTCCAGAGGCTTACTGGCGGTAAATGCAAGCTAGCAATGCTGCTTAAACGCGCTATGAACGTGGCATGAGTGCGGGCGGAGACGGGGTGATAGATGTTACGCCGCTGGTCGAGGTCGCTCGACCAGCGGGTGAGAACCTGCCATTTATACCCCGCCGTTTCCAGGCTGGCGGTCGGCTTGAGATTGCTGACAGCGCAGGCATCCAAAACACATTTATTACGACTTGTGTCCTTTGCGGTGGGGTGATCGCGGGGGAAGAAGCGTCGCTGGAGCATCCACTTCCGCAATGGCTGCACAAATATGCTGGCGATGTGGGCGAAAGGAAAGCTTCAGCTTTCCGAGTGTCTGAGACCATTCAACCGACTTGGCGTCAGCTTAGCTTAAATTCCCACAAAGAATGCAACAGGTTGTTTGCGCGGAAGATAGAGGACCCATCGATCACGGCTGTGAAAGCCATGGTTGATGGCGGGAGATTGACGTGGACCCAACTTGACGCGGCCTTCGATTGGCTGGACAAGATAAAATCCGCTTCTGCACATATGGCGACCGCGTTGCGTGGTCACAATATTCGACTTGGCTATGGCGATATATCGTTTCCCAACAAACGTGTGGGAGCATTTGATCGACTAGCAATAATTTACAGGATATCAGATGGTAGGCCTCCACTTGACCTGTGGGATTGTCTCAACGATGGTTTTCTGACAACGCCGTCAGCAATCACGCTCCGTGTGAAAGACCTAGTTATCGTGTATTCCAGCAGTACCTTTTTGTTATCAACAGCTTTCGGACTCGGGAAAAGCATGAATCAGAACGGTTCGGCCACGTACATTCCCGGTGCGGGAATTTTCGCCCCGGGCTTTGGAACCCGTTTTTGTCGCATTCCTTCTGCCAAGATTCTAGCCCAACCGATGCGTCGGCAATATCAGAAAGAGGGTTGGTTAGATCATAGTCCTGCTCTTCAGAAAAATGGCGATGGCAGGGTTTACGAGCTAATTGGAAGCAGGTGGATTAGGGTAAGAAGTTGCGACTTCTCAGTTCTGCCAAAACTTAACAGTCGGCTGGGATACGCGTTGGCCGCCCTCGAAACTGTCGAATGGATCATCCTTTCTAAAGAGCAAGACGAAGCGCGGTATGGGACGCCTGAAAGTTTCTTCCTAAAGAGCCTTCCTGCGCTGCATGACGAAAAACGACAGCTGATAAAGTATGTAACCGACCTGCGAGGCGGCTTGCCTATATCTGAAAGCGACCGCACAACGGGTCCGTAAAGTGGGTCCGGCCTTCATCATCGGGAGAGATGCGAGAGATCGGCCCCGTTAAGCACGTGCGCGTCAGGGGGCGAGGTATCAAGAAGTCAGGCTGAGTTGTGAAACTTCTGGTGCCCCCGGCAGGGATCGAACCCGCGACCTTCGGTTTACAAAACCGCTGCTCTACCAGCTGAGCTACAAGGGCACGGCGCTCCGGTAGCACATTTCGTGCGCCAGTAAAGACAAAACTCAGTTTTGGCTTGCTGGTGGAGGCTGTGGCTTTGCCGACCTGCTGAAAAGTGGCGCACCGCTTCCTACATCCTGTTCGGGCGCAATCGCATCGAACGGGGTGCCGCATGATCAGATTCGTCATCATCCTGCCGCTCATAGTCGTGACCTGGCTTCTCCTGGTGAAGGTCGTCAGCGATCTGAAGAAAGGCCAATATCGACTGGACCGGCGTCGCCACTTTCGTCGGCTTCATCGTGCTCGCCTTCTGGCTGAGGCATGTCACGGGGATGGGATGAGGTGAGCGAATAGCGAATAGCGAATAGAGGACCTCAGTTCTGGTCGCTATTCGCTATTGCCTACGCGCTATTCGCTACTCCCTTGGAAAAAATCTCAAAAAATCTTCGAACCTTTCTCGATGCCACGGCGACAGACGATCAAGAGGCGGATGGTTCGCCTCTCCAACGAAACCAGGAGATCGTCATGTTCAAGCGCACCATCGTTTCCGGCCTCATCGCCACCACCGTCGCCGCCGGCTCGCTCGTCGGCACCGTCCAGCCTTCGGCCGCCCACGGCCATCATCACCGCCGCGAGCTCGGCATCGGCATCGCCGCCGGCGTCGGCGGCTTCGTGCTCGGCAGCCTGCTCGCCCAGCAGCAGCCCCGCACCGTCTATGTCGAGGAAGGCGGCTATGAAGGTTCCTGGCATGTTCGCCGCTGCATGGCCCGCTACGGCAGCTATGACCCGGATACGAACACCTATATCGGCTACGACGGTTACCCGCACTATTGCCATCTGTAAGAGAAGGCGGGCCAGGAAAGAGGGGCTGCACGCGGCCCCTTTTCTTGCGTTCGAGCGTTAGACACCAGTTCCCAGCACAGGGATTTTGACTGGTCGGCTATGTTTATGTTGCGCATGCCTTGGAGATTGGCCGAAACGCCACTCAGTCGTCATCCACGGGCGGAGCAAGGAGCGAAGCGACGCGCGCAGACCCGAGGATCCATTCCGTGATGCATGAGCGCTGCCGCGGTGCAGAATTCTGCTCCGCTGCACTCTTAACCACGGTCACGGAATGGATTCCAGGGTCTCCGCGACGCCGCTTCGCGGCTGCTCCGCCCAGGGATGACGAGGTTGGAAGGCTTCGGCCAATCCTTGGCGTTTGCGCTGATTTCCCGGAAAGGAACGGTGAAAATCGTGCCCGTCGACAAACGGCAGCTTTCAAAATCCCTGTGCAGTGCCACCAGCCTAACTGGCTTGGTTAAGCGAACAGCTTTCCCGCCCCGACCGATTTAGGAATTGGGCTTCAGCTCCGGCATCGCCAGTCCGGCCGCCTTGCAGGCGCCGCTGACTGAGGCGTCATTTATCGCGACGAGTTCGAAACTGTTTCCGGCATCGGGATAGATCTTGCCGATGAAAGGCTCGTTGCCGCCCGAAGAACCCTTGTCGTCGACATAGCCGCACACCACGATTTCGTGGCGGCCGTTCAAACTGCGTTCTCCGGCGAGCATCGTTCGGAACTTGGCGGCGAGCGGGTTCTTCAGGTGCTGGCGGACGCCGGCGGTGACGATCTCCTCCATCGCCAGCGAGATCGGAACAGGATCGACCAGCGGGTTGCCGCTGGGATTGCCGATGGGTTCGACCGGCGCCGGTGCCGCCGCCACGCATCCGCAAAGCGAAGCGGCGGATAGAAGGACGACTGTTTTCCGCATGCGTGCCCTTTCGCACGCATCCCGACGCCCCGGCAAGATGGTCAAGCCGGTGGTCCGGCCTATGCCCGGTCGGATCCTGCCAGGCATCCAGCGATGTACAGCGATTTTGCAAGCGTTTAGTCTGGCTTTGGCGCCAATCGAGGGGAGGGTGGCATGGACCAGCAGGATCCCAAGGAAGAACGGGTCGAACCAGTTTTCCGCAACGGCACCATCACCATCGTCGGCATCCTGCTTGCGTTCTCGCTAGGCTTCATCACGCATTGGGCGGCCAACCCGATCCCATGGCAGACCTACCACCTGGTCGCCGTCCTGCCGATCCTGGTCGGCATTGCGCTGCAGATCCGGGCGCTCGCCATCCTGCTCGACATCAAATCCCTGCAGCGAAGCGTTCATGACCGCGCCAGTCGGATATTTATCGCCGGCCTTATCCTGGCGGCCTGCGGCGTCGGGTTGGCCATCCTGCTCGATTTCTTCGACATATCGGCCAAGAGCGCCTTGCCGGGCGTGTCCTAATACGCTTTCACGCCCCCGATCATCTTCGTCACCTCGACCGCGGCGTCGTGCACCAGCGGGCCGATTTCGGCCAGCCGCTCGGGCGTGACCCGCACCGTCGGGCCGGACACCGAAATGCCGCCGATCGGCTCGCCATATTCGTTGAAGATGGCCGCGGCCACGCAGCGCATGCCCGGGTGGCGTTCCTCGTCGTCCACGGACCAGCCGCGATGCTTGATGGTGGCGAGATCGTGGGCGAGGGCCGAGATGTCGGAAAGCGTCTTGTCGGTGTAGCGCTGCAGGCCTGCCTTGCGCAGGATCGCGGCTACCCGTTCCGGCTCGAGATGCGCCAGCACTGCCTTCCCGATGCCGGAAGCATGGAAGGGGCTGCGTGTGCCCGGCCGGAAGAAGGCGCGGATCGCCTGATGCGTCTCGACCTGGCTGACGAAGACGACGCAATCATCCTCGGCGACCCCCAGATTGGCGGTCTCGCCGGTCTTCTCCATCAGCTCCTGCATGACGATGCGGGCGCGGTCGACCAGCTTGCGCCGCCGCAGGAAGGCGGCCCCCATGCGATAGGTCTCGACGCCGACCGACCAGAGCTGGTCGGTCGTATCGAACTCGACCATGCCGTGGTTTTCCAGGGTCGTCAGCATACGATAGGCGGTGGAGGCGGCAATGCCGCTTTGCGCGGCGATTTCGCTGAGCGACAGGCCGCTGGCCTCGGCGACGATAGCGAGGATGCGCAGCGCCCGGTCGAGCGACTGCACCGACGCCGCTTCGGATGG
>NZ_RZSA01000042.1:0-13765 GCF_003998075.1 Mesorhizobium sp. M2A.F.Ca.ET.037.01.1.1
GGTCATGACCTCGGCCACCCGGCGGCCGCTCGAACGGACATACTCGTCGGCGAGCTTGCCTGGACCGGCAAGAAACTCCAGCCAGCGAGGCCGCGCCCGTCTGGTGCCAAGTTCGCCCCGGCGCAGGAAATCGCCTTCGCTGATGATGCCAGCCAGCGATCCGTCGTCTCCCACGACCGGCAGGCAGCGGATGTTCCTGGTCAGCATCAGATCGGCCGCTTCGGCGACCGAGGCAGAGGTGGCGATTGTGACCACCGGCGTCGTCATGATGTCCCGAGCCTGCATCGAAGTCTCCCGCTATCGTCAGCCTTACTCTCGGACGTCGGCGGCAACGCCGCCTTGATCTACGTCAGTTTGATCGCGGGGCTTCCTTGTCTCGCGTATCGGGTTCGATCAGTATCCGCTCGGCGGCTCCGTCGAGATCCTCGTATTGGCCACTGCGCAAGGCCCACAGGAAGCCGGACAGACCGAGAGCGCCGAGGAACAGGGCCACTGGAATGAGATAGACGAGCGTGGTCATGGGTGCGCCGCTTCGATGGCGTCGCTGCGGCGCCTGGCGGGAGCGGCTTCAGGAGCCGCTTTCGCCGTCGTCTGAAGCCGCATCGCATTTGCGATCACGATCAGCGAGGAAGCGCTCATCGCGATCGCCGCAATCAGCGGCGTCACATGTCCGAGGATGGCGATCGGCACGGCGAACGCGTTGTAGATGATCGCGATTGCGATGTTCTGGCGGATGAGCCGGCCTGCCTTGCGCGAAACATCCAGGGCGAGCGGTACCGCCAGCAGGCTCTCGCGCAGGAAGACGAAATCCGCGGCCTGGCGGCCGATGTCGGCCGCGGTCGCCGGAGCCATCGAGACATGCGCGGCGCCGAGCGCCGGCGTGTCGTTGAGGCCGTCGCCCACCATCAGCACCTTGTGACCGGCGCGAGCCAGCGCCTCGATCCTCTCGACCTTGCCCGATGGCAGCAGGGCCGGCACGAAATTCTCGATGCCCAAGGCTCCCGCCGCCTCGCCGCAGGCTCTCGCGGTGTCGCCGGAAAGCATCTCGACCGAGATGCCGGCGTCCTTCAACCGTTCCACCGTCGCCTTCGCATCGGCGCGCGTGGCATCCTCGAAGGCGAAGCATGCGACGATCCTGCCATTCTTCGCGAGGACCGTGCCGCCAAGGCCGCCATACCGCCCTTCACCGCCGGTGCGGGCCTTCCATCCGGCCCAGCCGCGCCGGCCAAGGCGCCAGATATCGCCGCCCGCGGACGCTTCGATGCCGAAGCCCGGCTCCTCCTGCACGCGGTCGAATTGGGTTCGATCGCGAACGCTGCCATAGGCCGCCAGCGCCTTCGAGAACGGGTGCCGGGAATGCGCCGCCAGATCTGCCGCGATCGCCAGCATGGCCGGATCGATCGACGCCGCATTGACGAGCCTGGGCAGCCCCAGAGTGAGCGTCCCGGTCTTGTCGAACACAGCCGCGTCGATCGCCGCGAGACGCTCCATCGCCGAACCATCCTTGACCATGACGCCAGCCTCGAACAGGCGCCGGGCCGCCACCACCTGGACGATCGGAACCGCGAGGCCGAGCGCGCACGGGCAGGTGATGATGAGCACGGCGATCGCGATGGTCATGGCGCGGTGCCAATCGCCGGACGCAACCATCCAGCCGAGGAAGGTGACGAAGGCCGCCAGATGGACCACGGGTGCGTAGAGTGCCGATACCCGGTCGGCGATCCGCCTGTAGCGCGAGCGGCCACCCTCGGCGGCTTCCATCAGCCGGATCATTTCCGCCAAGAAGGAATCCTTCGCTGCGGCGCTAGCCTGCATCGTCAGCGGACCCGTCAAGTTCAGCGTGCCGGCCTGGACGTGCGTGCCGGCGCTCACGGCTTTCGGCGCGCTCTCGCCGGAGACGATCGAGCAATCGAGGTCGGAATTCCCGCTGACGATATCGCCGTCGACCGGGATCCGCTCGCCGGCCGCAATGAGCAGGCGCATTCCCCGAGCGAGTTCGGCGACGGGCACGTATTCGCGTATTCCGTCGTCCCGCAGGACCACTGCCCCTCGCGCGGCAAGCCGCGATAGGCCATTGACCGCGGTTCGCGCCCGCTCGCGCATCACGTGATCCAGCGTGCGCCCGATCAGCAGGAAGAAGAGCAGCGACACCGAGGCGTCGAAATAGGCGTGCTCGCCGTGATTGATGGTCTCGTAGAGGCTCATCGTGTAGGCGAGGGAAACGCCCACCGCGATCGGCACGTCCATGTTCATGCGGCCATGGCGCAGCGCGTTCGCAGCCGAGCGAAAGTAGATCCCGCCGGCGAAGGCGAGCGCCGGGATGGCGATCAGCGCGGACAGCCAATGGAACAGATCGCGAGTCGGGCCTTCCGCGCCGGACCAGACCGATACCGAGAGCAGCATGATATTGCCGGCCGCGAAGCCCGCCACGGCGACAGCGCGGATCAGCTCCGAGAGCGTCCTGTCCTTCTCGTGAATTTCCGGGTCGAACAGGTGCGCCTGATAGCCGAGCCGGCCGAGCACGGCGAAGAATGGCGGGACGATGTCGCCGCGCCAGCGGATTGACACACGCTTCGTCGACAGGTTGACGCGAGCGGACACGACATTCTCGACCGAGCCGAGCGCCGCCTCGATCGTCTGAATGCAAGCTCCGCAGTGAACCGTCGGCACCGACAGGTCGGTCTGGTGGATGTCGCCGCCCAGGGAGCGGCTGGCCAACTTGATCTCCTCGCTCGACGGCGATGCGGATGTCGCGGCAGCGACCTCCAACGCCATTTCAGCTCCAGGCGCGCAGCAGCTCATTGCAGGGCTCCATTCGAGATCATGACACGGCGGACATCGCGGAACGGCGACGCCAGCCCGGCATCCGCATCGATCTCCACGATCCAGACGCCGTTCCTGGGCGTGTGCCGGACAGCAAATGCGTCCGCGTTCCCGGCAGTGCCGGCCACCGCGGCAAGTGTCAGGGCTTCGTCCTCGGCCTCGTAGGCCGGGTGGCGGAACAGCACCTTGACGCCGCGCAGCGGCACCGGCTTGCCCTGGCTGTCGACAAGGCTGTAACGGACCTCGCCGGAAGCGACGCTCAGCTTGCCTGTCCAGCCCAGCGCCGCCTGCGCCCTGCCTTTCCTGGCTTCTTCGTTGAACTGCTGGCTTGCGACATAGGTGTTCTCGACGACGAGGCCGGTCCAGCTCTTCTGGGCAAGCGTGGCCATGGTGACATTGACCCCGATCACCACCGCGAAGAACGCCAGAATGGAGACCAACATATGCTTGCCGGTGAACTCGCGCGGCTTCGGCATTTCGGCGCTCATCTGCTGTTCTCCGGGGCATTGAAAGTTGCAGTGTATTCGGCGGTTTCGGAACTTGCCGTGTCGTCGATGCGGAATTCGAAACTCTGCGCCGGCTTCCTGATCTGATCGGCCGGTTGCCGGACGAAGACCTTCAGCGTCTTCAGCCGGTCGGGCTCGACCGGGATGGAGAAGGAGCGGCTCGCGGGCTGGTCGATGCCCACGATGCTCATCTCACCGCCGTCGAGGCCGTGCAGCGTGATCTCGACCGTCCTCGGCTCGGGTATCATGTTGAGCAGCTTGACCGTATAGCCGTTGCGGATCGAGCCGTCCGAGAGCGTCACGAACTGCGGATTGCGATCATGCAGGACGTTGAGCTCCAGCCGTTCGCGCGTCAGCAGCGAACAGACGAGCACCAGGCCGATCGCCGACCACACGCCGAGATAGATGTAGGTGCGCAACCGGAAGATCTTGCCCAGGTGGAAATGTGCCAGGCCGTCGGCGAAGCTGCCGCTCGGCGTCCTCACCAGCGCCGGATTGACCGGGCCGGTGCCTCCGGATGTGGCCAACGCCATGTTGGCGTTGTAGTCAGCCAGCGTCTCGTAGGAGATCAGCCCGCGTTCCCGGCCGAGCTTGTCCATGACGCTGTCGCAGGCGTCGATGCAAAGGGCGCACGTGATGCATTCCAGCTGCTGGCCGTCGCGGATGTCGATTCCCATGGGGCAGACGGCGACACAGGCGTTGCAGTCGACGCAGTCGCCGACCGATTGCCCGGCGGCCGAGGCCTTCTTGGCGTGGCGCGAGCGCGGCTCGCCGCGCCAGTCGTTATACGTCACCGTCAGCGAGTTTTCGTCGAGCATGGCGGCCTGGATGCGCGGCCACGGGCACATATAGGTGCAGACCTGCTCGCGCATCAGCCCGCCGAGCACATAGGTGGTGCCGGTGAGCACCGCGATCGTGGCATAGGCGATGGGCGCCGCCGTGCCGGTGACGACTTCGCCGAGCAGCTTCGGCGCATCGGCGAAGTAGAAGATCCAGGCCCCGCCCGTGGCCACAGCGATGACAAGCCAGATGGCGTGCTTGGAGACGCGCAGGAAAAGCTTGCGGGCGCTCCAGGGAGCGGCGTCCAGCTTCATGCGGGCATTGCGATCGCCCTCAATTGCGCGTTCGACGACAAGGAACAGGTCGACCCAGACTGTCTGGGGGCAGGTATAGCCGCACCAGGCTCGCCCGACCGTCGATGTGATCAGGAAAAGACCGACGCCCGCCATCATCAGAAGGCCGGCGACGTAGTAGAATTCCTGCGGCCAGATTTCGATGAAGAAGAAGTAGAAACGGCGGTTCGCCAGGTCGATGAGAACGGCCTGGTCGGGAGCGAAAGGCCCCCGATCCCAGCGCAGCCAGGGGGTCAGGTAATAGATGCCGAGCGTGATCGCCATCACCAGCCATTTGAACTGGCGGAAACGACCGGAGGCGCGCTTCGGAAAGATTTTCTTGCGCGCGGCGTAGAGCGGCTGTCGCGTCTTCGCGGAGTTGACCGCTTCGGCCTCGAGCCGTTCTACCTGCGACTGATCCAGCACGACGATCTCCAATCACGGCGAAATGATGCCGCCTTCTTTCCGGCAATCTCGCAATCGCGCGGGCGCGTCGCGTTGATGCAGGTCAAATTGAGCCATCAAAAAGCAAGTCGAGGCCCGGCACGGCCGGGCCTCGTCGCTTGAACGGCTGAGGGCCGAGAATAGGCCCCGCTCCTATTCTCCGCCGCCAAGCGAATGGACATAGACAGCCAGCTCCTTGACCGTCGTCTCGCCGAGACGGCCGACCCAGGCAGGCATCACCCCGTTCTTCGGGGCTCGCACCTGGGCAGCAATCGCGGCCTCGCCGGAACCGTGGAGCCAGATGGCATCCGTCAGATCAGGTGCTCCGAGGTCGCGGTTGCCCTTAGCGTTCTCGCCATGGCAGGCGGCGCAATTGTCCGCGAAAACCTTGGCGCCGGGCTCGATCAGACTCTTGTCCTGTACCGGTCCGGAAAGGCTCGCCACATAGGCGCTGACCTGGGCGATCTGTTCCGGCTTGAGCACGTCGGCAAAGGCGGTCATCTCGGACTGACGGGTGTCGGGGTCCGCTGCGAAGCGGATGCCGTGCGTGATCGTCTGCTGGATCTCCTCCGCCTTGCCGCCCCAGAGCCAATCGTCATCGTTGAGGTTCGGAAACCCTGTCGATCCTTGCGCGCCGGAGCCGTGGCACTGCACGCAATTCACCTTGAACGCCGCGCCGCCGGCGGCGACGGCGAACTCGCGCAACGTGTCGTCAGCGGCGATTTCCGAAACGGTCTTGGACTGTATTGCCGTGACGTATTTGGCCTTGGCGGCGTCAGCCGCGGCCATCTCGTTCTTGACGGCATTGCGGCTGGAGAAGCCCAGGACGCCCCTGGTGGCGGAACTCAGCATCGGCCAGGCGGGATAGGCAATCGTGTAAGCGAGCGCCCAGGCCACGGTGATGTAGAAGGTGATCACCCACCAGCGCGGCAGAGGATTGTTGAGCTCCTTGATACCGTCCCATTCATGGCCGGTCGTCGTGATGCCCGAGATTTCGTCGATATGCTCGTTGCTCATGATCAATCGTCCTGGAGAGGAATTTTAGCGGCGTCGTCGGCATGCTTTCTGCCACCCGGACGCAGCGCGAAGACAATGCAGCCGACAAAGAACAAAGCCATGGCAAGCAGGCCCCAACTGTCGGCGAACTCCCGCATCAAGTTGTATTCCATCGGTTGCCCTCCTCAGCGGTAGCCGGCTGCTTCGTCGTAGTTCTTGAAATCGACCAGGGTGCCGAGCATCTGGAGATAGGCTACGAGAGCATCCATCTCGGTGACCTGTTGCGGGTTGCCGTCGAAGTCGCCGATCTTGGCCTTGGGGTAGCGTTTCTCCAGGCCGGTCGTGTCGGCATTGGGATCGGCCTGCGCCGTCAGGTCGGCGTTTGCGTTGGCGACCATGTCGTCGGAGTAGGGCACCCCGACGCGCCTGTTCGCAACCAGATGCGTCGAGAAATCCTTCACCTCGATCGGCGTGTCTTTCAAGAAGGCGTAGTTCGGCATGACCGATTCCGGCACCACGGAGCGCGGGTCGGCAAGATGCTGAACTTGCCAGCTGTTGGAGTAGCGATCGCCGACGCGAGCAAGATCCGGTCCGGTTCGCTTGGATCCCCACTGGAAGGGGTGGTCGTACATCGACTCGGCCGCCAGGCTGTAATGGCCGTAGCGTTCCACCTCGTCGCGGAACGGCCGGATCATCTGGCTGTGGCAGAGATAGCATCCCTCGCGTACATAGATGTTGCGTCCGGCAAGCTCCAGCGGGGTGTAGGGCCGCATGCCCTCGACCTTCTCGATCGTGTTGTCGAGATAGAAGAGCGGCGCGATCTCGACGATGCCGCCAACGGTCACGACCAGCAGGGATCCGACGAGAAGAAGCGTCGCGTTCTTCTCGATCAGCGCGTGTTTGTCTATCAGGCCCATGTCTGGCTCCTTATTCGGCAGGCTGGAGGGCGGGGGCGGAACCCGGCAAAGGCTGCTCTTTGCGCTGGTAGCCACGGATGGTCATGGTGATGTTCCAGGCCATGATCAGCATGCCGGCCAGGTACATGGCGCCGCCCGCGGCGCGCATGATGTAGTAGGGATGCATCGCGGCGACCGTCTCGGCGAAGGAATAGACGAGGAAACCCTGCTCGTCGTATTCGCGCCACATGAGCCCCTGCATGATGCCCGAGACCCACATCACCGCCGCGTAGACAACGATGCCGAGCGTCGCCAGCCAGAAGTGCCAGGTGACGAGGCGCATCGAATAGAGCCGCTCGCGGTTCCAGAGCTTGGGCACCATGTAGTAGATCGCGCCGAAGCTGATCAGGCCGACCCAGCCGAGCGCGCCCGAATGGACGTGGCCGATTGTCCAGTCCGTGTAGTGCGACAGCGAGTTGACCGTCTTGATCGACATCATCGGCCCTTCGAAGGTCGACATGCCGTAGAAGGCGATGGCCGCCACCATCATGCGGACGATCGGGTCGGTGCGGATCTTGTCCCAGGCGCCGGAGAGGGTCATGAGGCCGTTGATCATGCCGCCCCAGGACGGCATCCACAGCATGATCGAGAACACCATGCCGAGCGTCTGCGCCCAGTCGGGCAGGGCGGTGTAATGGAGGTGGTGCGGTCCTGCCCAGATATAGAGGAAGATCAGCGCCCAGAAGTGGATGATCGACAGCCGGTAGGAATAGACCGGGCGGTTCACCTGCTTGGGCACGAAGTAGTACATCATGCCGAGGAAGCCCGCCGTCAGGAAGAAACCGACCGCATTATGGCCGTACCACCACTGCGTCAGCGCGTCCTGAACACCCGAGAATGCCGAGTAGCTCTTCGAGCCGAGGAACGAGACCGGCATCGTCAGGTTGTTGACGACATGCAGCATCGCGATGGTGACGATGAAGGACAGGTAGAACCAGTTGGCGACGTAGATATGCGGTTCCTTGCGCTTCAGAATGGTGCCGAGGAAAAGGATCAGATACGCGACCCAGACGATCGTCAGCCAGAGGTCGACATACCATTCCGGCTCGGCATATTCGCGGCCTTCGGTGATGCCCAGCAGATAGCCGGTCGCGGCCATGAGGATGAACAGCTGATAGCCCCAGAAGACGAACCAGGCGAGATTGCCGCCGAACAGCCTCGCGCGGGACGTGCGCTGCACGACATACATGGATGTGCACAGAAGGGCGTTGCCGCCAAAGGCGAAGATCACACCGGAGGTATGAAGCGGCCGCAGCCGGCCGAAATTGAACCAGGGCCCGATGTTAAGCTGAGGGTATGCAAGCTCCAGCGCGATGATCAAGCCGACCAGCATGCCGACGACGCCCCAGAACACCGTCGCAATGGCGCCGTAGCGGATCGGACCATCCATGTAGGCGGATGGGTCGATCGGCGCCGCGGGCTTGAAATCCGTAGTGCGCAGCAGGACCGCGGTGAATCCAGCCACGGCCAAGAACAAAACCCACATGTGCT
Source organism: Mesorhizobium sp. M2A.F.Ca.ET.037.01.1.1 (assembly GCF_003998075.1). NCBI lineage: Bacteria > Pseudomonadati > Pseudomonadota > Alphaproteobacteria > Hyphomicrobiales > Phyllobacteriaceae > Mesorhizobium > Mesorhizobium sp. M2A.F.Ca.ET.037.01.1.1. Next base: position 8,329 of record NZ_RZSA01000042.1, read on the forward strand.
GGCGAAAAGGTTCATCCACCCCGAAGCCGGCGGCTACGAGGGCGCCAAAGGCGAACAGGCTTAGAAGGACGATCTCCGTGCCAAATTTCATCGCAAGTCCCCGATCTCGTCTCGAAAGTTCCGGCGGAAATACCCGCCCGAGGCACCTTTTCGAGATTTCCCGGCCCCCCGGCCTTGATCCAGGTCAAACGCGCACTGCTTTTATTTGGAGGGCGTCGGAAACTGATCCCGCTTCAGGCAGGGACGCCAGCGAAACGACCTGCAAGGCCGAACCTTGGGGTCATGGTGAGGTCAAGCAAGCGAAGGCTCGCAGGAGGATCGTCGCCGGTCAGTCGCCGCAGCGTTCCTCGAGCTGAGCCATGCTTGCGAGGCTGATCTGCCGCTTGTTGACGATCCGGATCGTGCCGTCGGACCGCAACCTGGACAGTTCCCGGCTGACCGTCTCGATGGTCAACCCGAGAAAATCGGCGATATCGGTGCGTGTCAGCGGCAGGTCGAAGCTTATCGGGCTCGCCGGATGGTGCGCGGGATTGGTGTTTCTGGCGACCATGAGGAGGAAGCTTGCGACCTTCTCGGACGCGGTCTTGCGCCCCAGCGCCGCCATCCAGTCGCGTGCTTCGTCGAGCTCGTTCAGCGTATGCTTCAGCAGCAGACGTCCAAGCTCCGGCATCTCGTTTGCCATCCGATCGATGATTGCCTTTGGAAACGAGCAGAGCGCCACATTCGTCAAGGCTTCGGCCCTGATCGGCTTCTTTGCCTCGAACGGCCTGCCCAGGAAATCGGGCGCGAAATGGAACCCGACAATCTGCTGACGACCATCCGAGAGATTTCTCGTGAGCTTGACCACGCCGGACAGAAGATTGGAGTAGGTTCCGTCGTCGGGCAGTTCCGTGCCTGCCGGAACCTCATGCCTGGAGGAGGCTTTGGCCAACTCGGCGAGTTGGCGGGCGTTGAAGGCGCCGCATAATCCATCCTGCCGCGCTTCGCAGGATTTGCAAATTGCGGGGACGTCTGCTTGCTGAACATCCTGTCTGGCGGTCATTGCGACGCCCGTGGTCAAATAGGAGCGGCAATCTGCCCGGGTTTTGACCTGAGTCGCCTTGATCGAGATCAAGGTTTTGCCGGCGTCGTTCGGGCAGTTTGACCGTCATGACCCCGCCCGCCGCTCCCATCGATCCGCCGCGCCCAGCTCCGACCGTGAGCCCTGGCGACAACGTGCCGCGTTACACGAGCTATCCGACGGCGCCGCATTTTCATCCGGGCGTTGACGCGGTCACGGTTCGCGGGTGGATTGACGCGCTCGAAGGCGATGACGAGATATCGCTGTATCTCCATATTCCCTATTGCGATCGGCTGTGCTGGTTCTGTGCCTGCCATACCAAGCAGACACGTCACTATGCGCCCGTGGCCACTTTCCTTCGCTCCCTCCACAAGGAGATCGAAACGGTCGGCCTCGTCAGCGGCCGCGGCAGGGTCCGCGCCGTTCATTTCGGTGGCGGCTCCCCGACAATGCTGAAGCCCGACGACATCCTCATGCTCGGAAAGGCGTTGCGGGATCAATTCGACTTCCTCGGCGATGCCAGCCTCAGCGTCGAGATCGACCCCAATGACATGGACGAGGGTCGGCTGGACGCGTTTGCCGCGATCGGCATGACAAGGGCGAGCCTGGGTGTCCAGGATTTCGATCCCAAGGTGCAGAAGGCGATCAATCGCGAGCAGAGTTTCGCGCTGACCAAGAGCATTGTCGATGCGGTGCGGGCGCGGGGCGTCACGTCCGTCAACCTCGACCTGCTTTACGGCCTGCCGCATCAGACCGGCAAGAGCGTCGCGGCGACCGTTGCCCAGGCGCTGACCTTGGCGCCGGACAGGCTTGCCCTGTTCGGCTACGCGCATGTGCCGTGGTTCAAGAAGCATCAGACGATGATCGATGAAGCCTGGCTGCCCGATTCCGTCGCGCGCCTGGCGCAGTCACAGCTTGCCGCGCAGCTGATTGTCGATGCCGGCTACGAGGCATTGGGATTGGACCATTTCGCGAAGCCCGGGGACACGCTGGCGGTTGCCGCCCGCGCCGGCAAGATCCGCCGCAATTTCCAGGGCTACACCGAGGACCAGTGCGAAACCCTGATCGGTCTCGGCCCCTCGTCGATCAGCCGGTATCGCCAGGGCCATGCACAAAACATCGTTGCGACGGGTGAATACCAGAAAGCCGTGGATTCGGGAGAGCTGGCGATAACGCGCGGCATAGAATTCAGCGTCGAAGATGAGGCGCGTGGCTGGGTCATCGAGCGCCTGATGTGCAACTTCGCCTTCTCGGCGGTGGAGCTTGTCGACCGCTTTGGAAATGTCGGCCAAAGGCTGCTTTGCGAAGCGAGCCGACTGGCCATCGGCGGGGCGGGCCAGCTTCTTCGGCTGGAAGGCGAGAACTTCGTCGTGCCGGCGGCAAGCCGTCCGCTTGTCCGCACGGTGGCGGCGAAATTCGACAAATACCTCAGCAACGGAACCGGCAGGCATTCGGTGGCGGTTTGAATAGGCTTCAGTTTGAATAGGCTTCAGGTGGGGGGTCAGAAATGCTCGCCCACCCTGAACGGCCCGACACGGGTCCCGGCCGCGATCAGATAGGCTGTCGACCAGCCGATCAGCAGAAAGCCGTTGATGCCTTCCAGGGCCGCCAGCACGCGCCAGCCATGAGCCGGCACGACATCGCCATATCCGACCGTCGAAAAGGTGATGGTCGAAAAGTAAAGCGCCGTCTCGAAATCGCTGAAGATTCCGAGCAGCCGGTAGATCCCGGCCCATAGCCAGACTTCCGCCGTCATGACAGCGAAAAGCCCCATCACGACCGTGATCATGGCGATGACCCGGCTGCGCCTCCCGTGCATCCGGAACAGCGCAACGAGTCGGGACATCACGTAAGTGATCGCGATAAGGCCGAAAGTGTGGATCAGGACCGTCAGGCTGATGACGATCGTGCCGACGAAAAGATTGAGGATCATCGCGGAAATCAGGGGCTTGAACAGCTACAGTCCATCACAGTCCATGTGCGGAATCAAACCGGATGTCAGCTCGGTGGATTGCTCCCTGCTTGCCGGTCACTTGGAGCAAGGAAACGGCGAAACCGCTCCATCCCCGCGTTTTAGAAAATTGCGAACGAACAGCTATGGCGAGGGGTGCGAACCTGACCGCTCACACTTTTCCCGAAACGTCTCTGGCGGCAGGGCCGAGGTGGAAGAACATGGCGAGCCTGAGGCTCGTCGCTATCCTTTCCGCTCGCTCGACGAACACCGCCGCGATCTCGGGAGCGAACAGGCGGGATGCCGTCTCGCCGAAGAGAGCCAGCCAAATCCCGAAGTCTGCTTCGGTCACGTCCTTGAGCTTCAGATGGGCCGGCACAGGTCGGCCATGGTAGTCGCCGCTCTTCAAGATGACGGAACACCAGAAGTCCGTCATCTTCTCCAGATGGGGCTCCCAGTCAACGGCGATTTCCCGGGCGAAGATAGGCCCGAGCCGCTCATCCTTTCTCACCCTGGAATAGAACTCGCGCACCAGCACCCCGATCGAGGCCCGGTCCACGCCGGGGCGGGCCAGGGGCTGTTCGGCGACGGGGCGCACTCTGTCAAGCAGGGCCGGCTTCGAAGTCATCTAAGTTCCTTTTTGTGGGGCAGTCAGGTGAGGCCCAATCGGCGAAGCGCGGCCTGCAGGAAGTCGCCGCGTTCATGGACCAGGCGAAACCCGAGATTGTCCGGCGGAGTTCCGACCGCGCAGCCGCCGCTTTTGCCGTCGCGGATGAAGTTCGACATGTAGGTGCGGTGGAACCCCTCCACAACGTGCACGCCGCAATTGGTGAGCGAACTGGCAACGCCATCGCTGGTCATCGTCACATGGGCGTAGCAGGTCGATGTCCATTCCCAGACATTGCCGGCAATATCCGCAACGCCCTTTGAGTTGATTCCGAATGCCCCGAGAGGACGCGGTTCAGGATCCGCTTTACGGCCGAGCGCCGCCTCGTTGCGGTATTGGGTGAGCCATCGCCTCGCCGGATCCGCCGGGTCGCCGTCGCCCCCCTCGATGTCGGGCCGAAACCGCTCGCTAGCTGCATAGGCCCACTCTACGTTGGTGGGCAGCCGCCAGGTTTCACCCGTTTTTGCCGACAGCCAATTCGCGTAAGCCTGGGCATCGAGGAAGCTGACGCCCGTCACCGGAACGTTGCCGACGAGACGCGAGTCGGCAGGTTTGCAGGCGCCGTCCGAAACGCAAAGGTCATAGTCCGACGCCGTCACCTGGAACTTCATGATTTCCAGTGGCGTGTCGATGGTTTCCTTCGCCACGGGTGCGGGTACGGGATGATTGTCCCGGAGGAACTCACCAGGCTGCGGATTTTCGAGTGATCCGGGCGCCAGGGCGACCAGCTTCGCCACGGCAGCTGGAACCCGCGAGGGCGTCGCCCCGTCGATCGCATTGCTGACGCCGAGAGCGATGAGGGCGGCGGCCGCGATCGTTCCCAATGTGAAGACAGGATCGAAGGACATGCTCAAGCTCCGCTAGCGGCTGCGACCCGCCGATATCGCCGGCGGGTCGCAGGTCGATCGACCTTCTATGAGGCAATCGCCTTGGGAGCCTCGACCTGCATCATCAGATCGTCGTCCCATTTTCCGTCCACCGTGAAGTGCGCAGTCGCGCCGAGCTCTACGGCCTCGATGAGATTGTGATTGACGTAGGCGTAGACGCCCGGCTGCCGGAACGCGTAGAGCGCCGCGCCCGCCGATCCACCCCGGATGAACCAAGTTTCGAGATCCTTGGCGGGGGGATTGCCGAACTTTCCGTGTTCCCAGACGAAGTCGCCATGGCCGCCGATCAGGTGCGGACGGGTGTCGCGATTGGCCTGCGAGTGGACGATGAGCACCGTCTCTCCGACCTTGGCCTTCATGGCGTTTTCGCCGGTCAGCGATCCAGCCTTGCCGTTGAAAACGACATGCGTCGGGACAAGGCCGCGCATCACTTTCACGGTGTCGTCGTAGTTGTCGCCGGCCGAGTCGTACTTCTTGAACTTTCCCTGCTCGTCGCGCGGGATGTAGAAGTCGTTCTCGCCGATATAGTAAATGCGGTCGTAGCGTACGGGCTTGCCCTTTTCGTCCCTCAGGCCATCGCGCGGCAGGACCATCACCGCCCCGCTCATCCCCGACACCACGTGCCAGGGGATCATCGCCCCGCCAGGTGCGCAATGATAGACGAATGTGCCGGACCGGGTCGCCTTGAAGCGCAGCGTCACCTGCTCGCCGGGGTTGATCAGCGTCAGCGCACCGCCGCCGAGCCCGCCGGTCGCCGCATGGAAGTCGATATTGTGGGCGAGCGTGTTGGTGTCGGGGTTGATCAAGGTCAGCTCGAGATAGTCGCCCTCATGCACGACCATGAGCGGGCCCGGAATGGAACCGTTGTAGGT
>NZ_RZSA01000430.1:0-5236 GCF_003998075.1 Mesorhizobium sp. M2A.F.Ca.ET.037.01.1.1
TATCATGCGGGCGCGATCGCCCGCCGCCTGCAGGTAACGCGCGCCCCTCTCCCGCTCGACACTCTGTGCGAAATGATGACCGAGCGCGGTCAAATCCTCGAGCCGTTCCGGCTTGTCGCCGCACAGTTGCTCCAAGGCGGCACCGACCCGCCCATGGATGTCGGACCGGCGTTGCAGGAGCAGATTCTGATAGATCACGTCCTGCAGCAATGTTTGTGTAAAGCGGTAGCTTTGCGACGAAACCGAACCTGATCCGGCTACCTCCTCTATGATTTCCGCATCGCAAAGCAGTTCGCAACCGGCTTCCAGACGGCCGGGGTCGGCTGTCACGGCTTTCAAAAGGGTCGCGTTGAAACGCGGGCCGATCACAGCGGCTTCCTGAGCCAACCGGCGCACCTCGTGCGGCAGCCGGTCGACGCGGGCAAGCAACATTGCCTGGATGGTGGCGGGAATGCCGGTTGCGACTTCGCCTGCCACTGTCCGCCATCGCTGGCCCTCGCGCATCAGTACACCGCGGTCGATAAGGCCGCGAACGATTTCCTCTACGAAAAGCGGATTGCCGCCCCCGCGCTCGAGGATCTGGTCGGGAAGCCCTCCTGCTGAGTTTACCCAACTCTCGCCGAAAAGCGCCGCCAGCAGTGCGCGTCCGTCATCATTGTTGAGCGGCGAAAGCCTGAGCGCTGTGTGACTGACCCGACTTGAGTCGAGCTGGTCGTTGTCCGGCGCCGGACGATGCGTGACCAGCAACATCAACCGCGTGCGTTCCAATCTGTCCATCACGAAACGCAGTGCCTCGAGCGACGCGGCGTCGGCCCAGTGCAGGTCTTCGACGACAATCAACAGCGGCGATAAAGCAAGCCGCCGTTCGATGATTGTGCGGACTGCGTAGAGAATTTGCCGACGCAACTGCTCGGGCTCGACATGCTGCAAGGTGGCATCGGGGTCGCCAAGGCCAAGCACATGGTAGATCAAAGGCATCAGCCGATCCGCCTCCTCGCCCTCCAGGCCGAGATCGGTTAGCAAACCTGCGAGCTTGCCTCGCATCTCCTCCCCATTGTCGTTTTGCATCATCCCGGCAGCGCTGCGCACCACTGCGCCCAAGGCGCCAAATGATTGTTCCCCCAGCGGTGAGCACGTCGCCTGCCGCACGGCGACGTTGCGAAAACGATCCTCGTCGCCGACGCGGGCGACGAACTCCTTCACCAGCCGCGATTTCCCGATACCGGCTTCTCCGACAAGGCGGACAAGCTGGGCCGAGCCGCCGCACGCCTGGTCAAGGCTGGCCAGCATTCTATTGAGCTCCGCACCGCGGCCTATTATCGGCGCGCTCAGGCCGAGCGCCTCGAGCCCACGCGCTGCACGCGGCGTCGCAAGCGGTGCATCCAGTCGATGGACGAGCACGCTGCCAGCCTTGCCGCGAAGCACGACGTCGCCCAGCGACTCATATGAGAACGCATGGCGGGTCAGCCTGTGGGTGAGCTCGCCGACCAGCACCTCACCCGGTGCGGCTAGCGATTGTAGGCGTTGCGCCGTATTCACCGTGTCGCCGGTCACCGAATAGGATTTGGCGGTGCCGATGCCCAATCCTCCAGTAACGACCGGACCAGTGTTTATGCCGATGTGGAGTAACAGAGGCGAGCCGGAGTGGGAGGTGCTTTCGCCGAGCCGCGCCGTCCGGGCGATCATGTCGAGAGCGGCACGAAGCGCACGCTCCGGATCGTCTTCATGTGCGACCGGCGCACCGAACAAGGCGAGCAGCGCGTCGCCGATGAATTTGTCGACGAAACCACCAAAGTTTCGCACGGCCGCCGTCAATTCCTTAAACAAGTCGTTCTGCAGCGCTTGCATGACCTCTGGGTCGAGCTGCTCGCTGAGCGTCGTGAAGCCGCAAAGGTCCGCGAACAGGACCGTCACCGTTCGGCGATCGGCGTCGGAGGCGGGATGCAGCCCATCTTCGCTTTCGATGTTCGCAAGCAGCGACGGAGTTCGAGAAGGCGGCACAATGGTCCGGCTTGGTGTCGGAGCGGGACGCTCGACGACCTTTGCGGACGCACCGACACCAGCCCCGCATTTCGGACAGAACTCGAAATCAGGTGCGCAAAGGTAGCCGCAACTGGCGCATGGCACGGGCTGGCGCTTGCCACACTTCGGACAGAAGGCGAAACCGCGCTCAACCTCGAAACCGCAGCCCAAGCAGTCCATGCAACAAGACCTCACTTGCGGCCGTGACGGGCATGATCTCGCCACGTACTTCACGGCCAGGGTATTCACACAAGGATGAACCGATCGCCGTCGACCGGCAAGCGCCAGCGCAAATGGGCATGGAGCGACCAGTATGGGTTCAAGGAGGCAGCCGGATCAGAGGCCAAGTTCACCGATAGGTCGCCGTCGGTTGGCGTTGCGCACTAGAAAATCAACCTGAATAGGGCCTGAAGCAAGGCTCAGGTCCCCTTGATCTCCGCCCAGCCGATCTTGCGCCATCGGGAGTCTTCGCGGACCAGTTTCAGGTCGTCGGTCGTGTCGGCAAGTGTCCGCAAACTATATTGCCGGAGCAGTTCCGGGAAGAGCGCCCCTTCCGGCAGGCCGGCAAGCTGCTCGCGGACCGATATCTTTTCATCGATGACTCGCATGCCCCAGGCATTTTCGCGCACCTGCAGCTCCGCAGCCAGATCGCGCTCTTCCGGCACGTTTTCATCCAGCGCGGCCAGCAGGATCGAGTGGAAAAGCGCTACGTAGCCAATCTGTCTCAGGCCGCCCACGGCCCGCACGCGCGGCAATATGGCAAGGACGAGGAACATCAGGAACAGGTTCGGCAGCAGCACGCCATCCAGCAGCGCCTGCCTGAGATGCGGCCGCTCGAACGGGATGGAAAGACCGTGCGGCCTGTCAGGCTCGATCAGGTGTCCGTTGTCGAGGGCGAGCTTGCGCACGCGCTGCTCGCGGATGCCCCAGAAATAGTCCGTCGCATTGGGCAGGAATCTGCCAAACGGGCCCGATGCGGCCTCTTGCAACGCATGGTCGAGACGCTGGCGCCTTGCGGGCTGGGTGAGCAGCCTGGAAAGAAGGCTGCCGTCATATTCCAGATGCCGTGCCATGGCAGAAGCGGCGAGCCGATCATCGATGAAGACGGGAGCGGCCATGCCGGAACGATCCCAATTGGCGACCAGATCCTCATTGAGGGCCGTCAGCGCATCGGCGGCGGTTCCAAACACCTTGTCCTGGCTGGAAAGCAGTGTGCCCCGCCAGCGGCTGCCATCCGTTTCATCGCCAACCGCTTCGAGCGCGCGCTTGTTGAGGGAGACAGGACCGGCCACGCAGACGCTCTTGCGGCACAGTTTGTGGCGCCCCAAGCCAAACAGGTTGACCTTGTCGTCGCCGACATCGAGCCATCCCGGCCCCTCCCGGCCAATGGTCTCCATGGTCATCGTCGTGCCCATGAAGCCGACGAAGGCCGACAGCCCGTTTTCTACCGCGCCGAGCCAGGCAAGCAGCAGGGCATCGAAGGTAATCCGATCCATCAGGAGGAGGCAGTGCAGGCCGGATTGAATCACCGGTCTGTGCTCGAACTCTTCGACGACCTTAGCGACTTCCTCAGGCTGCATAATTACGTCGAGGCGCTGACGCAGGACGTCGCGCAGGATCGAGCGGGCGGCGATCGCCGGGCCCGATACAGGCCTTGCCACCGGCCGCCACAGATGGCGGGCGTAATCGGAAACCGGTGCATTCCAGTTCTGCTCGATGTCGCGCACGACTTCAGGGCAGAGCAGCGACAGTACAGCCAGAATTTCCACCGGAGGCGTAGGGGTTGGATCGAAGACGGCGGTCATTGATCCCGTCTAGCCGCATGTGGTGCAAACGCCAAGGGAAACAGCGAATCTTAGAACCGCAGTCGGGCCATGCTCAGGAGGTCGTGGTACTGCCCGTCAGTAAAGCCGGCCTTCACATGCCGACCTTCGACCTCGAAGCCGTGGCTTGTGTAGAGACGGATGGCCGGTTCGTTGTCGGCATAGACGGTCAATTCGACCCGCTTCAGGGCCCGCCAGTTATCGGCCACGTCGAGCAGCGCGCCGAGTATGGCAGAGCCGATGCCCTTGCCGACAAAGGCATCGTCAAGGCCGATGTTGATCTCGCCGACATGCGAGCGGCGCGAACCCTGCACGACAAGGTTGCCATGGCCGACGACCTTGCCTTCCAGCTCCGCCACGATCCAGGTGGTTTCCTGGCCGGACTTGGCAATGCGCCGCTCCACCTGCTCCACCCGCTCGAAAGGCATCCTGAGAGTGCCCTGGCGAAAGCCCGGCATGTTGAAGATAGCGCAAAGCGCCTCCGCATCGCTTGGCCGGACGGCTCGAAGCTGCGGTTCGATTTTCTCGGAGGATGGCGAGGTCGTGCTGGTCATGGCGTTCCCGGCTAGAGCAATTCTAGGAAAGGTGTAAGCGGTTTTCCGCCCGGAATTGCGTCAGAACAACGAGATAGAGCAGTTCGCCGTTTCCTTTGAAACGGTGAAATGCTCTAGGGCGATCGGCCCGGCACGATGCACCGGACGTCACTCGAAAATCCAGTCGTCTCCATAGTCTATGATGCCGATTGCGAGCTAAAATACCGGAAGGCAGCGTAGAATTTGAAGACGCCGCTGAGACCGATCCAGCCGAAAAGGGCGAGCCAGCATAATGTCTTTGTTGCCGTCCAGTCGATCCGGTGCACCGCAGCGTCGGTGATGACCAGGCCAAGGATGGCTAGCAGGCCAACCAGAAGCTGCGCCAGACCGAGCACCAGCAATTCCTCGCGCGGAGCGTTTTTCCATAGGAGATACACGCCGCCGGCGCCGGCGAGGAAGATGGCGCTGTAGACCTGGGCGTGGAAGGGATCGACCGGCCACGGCCAGCTGCTGCTGACAACCCGGGGGAACAGCAACATGCCGACGCCGTATAGCCCAAGGATCACCGTTTCCGCTGACATGTAGCCGCGCCATGCGGGGGTTAAGGCCACGCCTTTTGCCGAAGGACGGGCCCTGGCCCGCCACAGGAACAGCCCGGATACCGCGGCCGAGGCAAGATAGACAAGGAACCAGAGCCAGGCCGCTTTTCGTTCGAAGTTGAAATAGCCGAGATTGATGAACGAAGCCGCCGACACGATGACGGTGAAAATGAAGGCCATGACGAGCACCAGCCTGCCGGGCGACCAGCGATTCCAGAACAAGAGCGCCGCCATCACCGCCATTTCGGCGGTGTAGAAG
>NZ_RZSA01000431.1:0-5212 GCF_003998075.1 Mesorhizobium sp. M2A.F.Ca.ET.037.01.1.1
AACCTATGCTGTCAGTCCTCTATGAATCCGCCCGGTTACATGCCATTATGCTGTCGGGACGCAGTAGTGGGGAAAATCTGGCAATAGAGGGCTCCCCATGGCAGGAGAAGAGGGTTCCTGCATCCTGTCGGCAGGCTCTGGAGTATCGGAAGATGAGGCGCGGCAGGAGCTGAGAAAGCTTCTTGCGGACGCGGATTTTCATTGCACGGAGCGCAATCGCAACTTCTTGTCCTTTGTGGCGGAAGAGACGTTCGCCGGGCGAGGAGCGTCGATCAAGGCCTACACGATTGCCGTGGAGGTGTTTGGCCGCCCCTCCAGCTTCGACCCGACGATGGACCCGATTGTGCGCATCGAGGCGACCAGATTGCGCGCCGCGCTGGTCCGCTACTATGAACACAAGCCGGCCGATGCTATTCGAGTGGAACTGCCCAAGGGCCGTTACATTCCGGTTTTCTTCCGCGAACGAAGAAACCTTGGAACGGATGAACCGGAAGACGAGGCGCCGCCGAACGCGAACCAGCCTGTGCCGGCGCGCGAGAGCAGCAGACTGCATCCGACATGGCGCGCGCGGTGGATGTTCAGCGCGCTCGGTCTTCTTGGCGGGGTGTCGCTCGGCCTGGGAGTGTTGTATTTCGCAAAGCCTGCTTTGCCGCCGCCGGTTTCGCAGCGTCCGGCAGTCGCGGTGGAGTTTTCTGGCGACCGCGACGATAGTTTGCACGTCCGCGAGGCGGTTTTGGTCGCATTGTCGCGTTTCCAGACGCTGAGACTTCTAGCCGACGATTACACCCAGGCGACACAGACCGCCGCGGTGACCCCCGAATACCGAATTTTGCTCCGGCTGCGAGGAAAGGACGCCGGCCGGTCGATCTGGTGGCAGGTGATCGATGCGCAGAAGGGCGAAGCGGTCGATACCGGAGAAACCGAGGCGCCTGCAAATTCGCTCTCGGACGATGCCTCGGCCGAGGAACTGGCTCGACGGCTTTCGCTTCGTCTTGCCGGCGGGAACGGGGTCATTAACAGCCGCGTGCTCGCGAAGGAGATGGAGGAGCCCACGCTGGGAAACGGCTGCGTGTTGCGCGCGTTTCAGGCGATGCGAACAAGCGAAGGCACCGGGCTGGCGGATGCGAGATCCTGCCTTGAACAAACCATTTCAATCCAACCGGCCTATGCCGACGCGAAGGGCGTTCTGGCGCTCCTGCTCGTCCGATCGGAGAATTACGATCAGCCGACACCTGCATTGGACAAGGCGCTCCAGATGGTTCGAGAAGCGGCAGCAGCAGCTCCCGATTCCGCCAACGTGGCTTACGCCCGCATGACGCTGGAATTTCTTTATGGCAGGGCAGATCTCGCCATCGCGGCCGGGCGGCAGGCGTTGGAGATCAATCCTTACCAGGGAGGCATCACGGCTCGGCTGGCGGAGATTCTCTATTTCACCGGCGCTCGCGATGAGGCGCTTGCGCTGGCTCGACGCGCCAGCACAGCGGACGGCACGGTGTACAGGGACGCTGAGCTCACCTTCGCATTGGATTGCTATTTGCGTGGGGACTTTGCAGCCGCGCTGAAGCATCTTGAACGGGCGGGTCGCGAGACGACCTATGGACCGGCGATGCTGAAGGTCGCTGCGCTTGGACAGGTCGGGCCGGCGGACGAACGCAAGCTCGCCGTTGCAGCCCTGCTCGCCAAATGGCCCGAGTTCGAAAAGACGTTCTACCCGATGATGGCTCGGCTCGAGACAGATCCCGCATTGGTCCAGGCATTGGCCATCGGCCTGCGCCAAGCCGGTCTCGACATCGAACAAAGCGCGTCGCACTGAAACGGTTCAGGCTGCAGCGACTTCGCTTCGTAACCGTAACGTACTCCACGGCAAGAATTGTGGCTCCAATACTTTAGCGTGCGGAGGCGGCTTTCATAAGTCAGCTCGTGCCGATCCTTCCTGCTTTCCGAAAAGATGATCAGGAGAACGCAATGAAGATCAGAACAGCAATTGTGACGTTGCTGGCGATGGCCAGCATAGACAGCTCGTTCGCAAACCCGGTCAGTCCCGACATTCGCTCCTGGCAGGCCGCCGACCAAGAACTTGTCAGGCTTCGTAGAATCGCTCCGGTCGGTCGCACAGTCATTGTCAGGCGGCCTGTGGTCAGACGGCCTGTCGTGGTGGTGCGGCCCGTGCGCAGGTGGGTTCGGCGCCCCTATTTTGGCGCTGTAATCGCGGGCGTAACATTAGGGGCGATTGTCACAGTCGCTGTGGCGGCGGTGGCGCCGCGGGCTCCTTCTCCTGATCTGTGCTGGTACTGGTCGAACAACGCCAGGACTAGAGGTTATTGGGACTATTGCGTGCCTCGTTGACGAAGCGAGCCAATCCTTCGCCAAGCGTATGGCTCTTCCACGATTGGTCTCGACCCGCCAGGAGCGGGCTTGATTCGATCTGAGGATCAAGACTTCCCACAAATACGCCAGAGCGCGGACGCCCGCCTCAGCTCGTATGCGCGACGAGCTTGTTCACCGTCTCGGGGAAGAAGTCGGGCGCCGAGTGGCGCTTGCCGAACATCATGTCGTATTGGATGAGCCGGAAATCGTTGATCTTCGGATCGATCTGCTTCTGCCGCGCCCAGTCCGGCGTCGCTTCGCCCGCGGGCGATAGCAGCAGGTTGCGGTCGACCACCCGGTAATGTTCGCGTAGCGCGCCGAGGAAGCCGGTGTAATAAGGATGCGTGATGCCGGCCGTGGTCAGGATGTGGTAGGGCAGGAAGGCCGGGCTCACCGCGCCCACGTTCTGCACCGGACCGGAGCGGTTCGACCAGATCACCAATGGCGTGTCGTGGTGCTCGAGCGCGGCGTCGCTAGGCTCCTTGCGAGGCGCGACATTGTCCTTGAGGAAGCCGGTTTCGACATAGACGGGTCCGAGCGGCGGCAGGTGGTCGCCGGAGAAGGCGATGATGGTCGGCCGCTGGCGCTTCTTCGCCCAGTCGATCAGCCGCTGCAGGCCATGATCCGCGTCGGCCGAGCCCTCGACGTAGGAAAGCAGCGATTCCCGCGCCCAGGAACTGATCGGCGCATCGACCGAATGCGTCGGATTGTAATAGCGGTAGGGTTCGTAAGGGCCATGGTTCTGCAGGCTGACGGCGAACAGGAACACCGGATCGTCGCTGGCGTCGGCCTCGCGGATGATCTCATCGGTCATGGCCGCGTCGGACGCCAGCGGCCCGCGCTTTTCCATCGGCGGCAGCGTCTCTTCGGAGCGGAAGTCGTTGAAGCCGAAATCGGCATAGACGGCGCCCCGGTTCCAGAACCAGTTGGTGCCGGGATGGATGGCGCGCGCCCGGTAGCCCTCGCTCTTCAGGAAGGTCGCCAGCGAGGGCGTCGGCGTGCGCACATATTGCTGGTAGGGGATCGAGCCGGCCGGCAGGAAGGCGTTGGAGAAGCCGGTCAGCGCCTCGAACTCGATATTGGCGGTCATGCCGCCGAACTCGGGCGAGAACATCGAGCCGGAGCGCAAGGCGCGCACGGTCGGGATCGGATCGGGCTTGATGCTGACGCCGGGCAGTCGCGTCGGATCCCAGAAGGATTCGCTCATCACCACCACGATATCCGGCTTCTCCTCCGGCACCGAAGCGGCGACGTCGGAGCGCTGGATCGCGTCCATCGCCTTTTGCGAATAGCCGGGCGGCGCCGAGACATGCGCCATCGGCACATTCATCGCGAAGGCCAGCGCAAAACCGTTCGAGGCGTAGTTTTCCTTCTGGTCCCACATGATCGGGATGATCTGCAGCCGGTCGCGCGTCCACGAGAAGGTGGCGTAATCCATGATCGATACGAAGAAGGCGAGCAGCGGCACGGCAAGCGCCAGCCGCGCCAGACGACCCTTGCGGCTGAGGATCGGCACCCGCCGACGCCAGATCCGCCAGCCATAGACCAGCAGCGCCAGCCCGCCGACGATTGCCGCGGCCAGCATGATGGCCGTCCATGGCCGCTCGCGCACCAGAAGCGGCATCAGCGCCATGATCTGGCGGGCATAGAGGAAATCCGTCGGATAGAGCGGATCGCCGAGATAGTGCGATTTCTGGTGACCGACAAAGGCGAGCGCCAGCGTCAGCGGCGCCACGATCATCAGGCTCTGGTGGCTGCGGCCAATCACGGCGTCCAGCCCGACCAGCACCAGCGCGAAGACGATGATGGTGGTCCAGCCCGGCTTGAAGGGCTGCAGGAAGAAATCGACCGTGCCGAAGAAATCGCCGCGCACGATCCATTCGATCGCGAACACGAGAAGAGCGGAGACGAGAAGCGTCGCCAGGCCGTAGCGTACGGTCGGCCAAGGTCGCCCCGGCAGGTAGCCGGTGGACGGATCGTCTTCCAAAAATTGCGGCACGGGCTTGGCCGCGCCTTTCCTGATCCTTGCCACTCTACTTCCCCCGGCCACGCAACACGCCTTCCACGCACGTCACGGCTCTGTCATCAAAATGTCACGCAAAGCTAGCGCCTGTGGCGGAAATAAGAAGAGCCAGCAAAGTAAACGTGAGCGGTTTTCATCAGGTGTGATCGCCAAAAAGCCTTTTGGAACAGGGAGTCAGTCGGGTTTTCCGGCTGAAAGACGGGTTAAAGGGATGCCCGCGGGCTTGACTTGGCTGTGCGCCTTGCGCCAGAGGCAGGGAAAAATCAGGCTCTGGAGACACCAAAAATGGCCGTCGCATTCACCTTTCCGGGACAGGGCAGCCAGGCCGTCGGCATGGGCAAGGACCTCGCCGATCAATTCCCGGAAGCGCGCCGCGCCTTCGAGGAAGTGGACGCCGCGCTCGGCGAAAACCTGACGAAACTGATCTGGGAAGGCCCGGAAGAGACGCTGACGCTGACCGCCAACGCCCAGCCGGCGCTGATGGCGGTGTCGCTGGCGGCGATGCGGGCGCTCGAAGCGCGCGGCTTCTCGCTGAAGGACAAGGTGGCCTATGTGGCGGGCCATTCGCTGGGCGAATATTTCGCGCTTGCCGCGGCCGGCCTCGTTTCGGTCGGCGATGCTGCGAAGCTGCTGCGCACCCGTGGCCACGCCATGCAGGCGGCGGTACCCGCCGGCGAGGGCGGCATGGCGGCCATCATCGGGCTGGAGCAAGCCGATGTCGCAGCGGCCTGCGCGGAAGCGGCCAAAAGCTCCGTCTGCCAGGTTGCCAACGACAATGGCGGCGGCCAGCTAGTGATTTCAGGCGCCAAAGCGGCGGTCGAG
>NZ_RZSA01000432.1:0-5210 GCF_003998075.1 Mesorhizobium sp. M2A.F.Ca.ET.037.01.1.1
CCCCAGCACTGTTACCTGATCCGCAGCGTCGACCCGGTCGAGCCGCAGCTGGCCGTGCCCGATGCGCTCTATCTGCTGGCGCGCGGACCGTTTCCGGAAGTGGAAGAGCGAGCGCTGCTCGAAAAATACGGGATCGATGCCGTCGTCTCCAAGAACAGCGGCGGCGAGGCGACCTACGGCAAGATCGCCGCCGCGCGGGCGCTCGGCATCGAAGTGGTCATGATCCGTCGGCCGCCTCTGCCTGACGTGCCCTCGGCCGAAACCGTCGATGCGCTGGCGGCCAAAGTCGATCATCTTTTCGCGCCCGTTGCCGAACGCGGCGTGTAGACCAGCGCCGGCTTCTCGCCGCGCCTGATGATGCGGGTCTCGGGGGAGCCGATGATGATGCAGGTCGACATGTCGGCTTTTGCCGCATCGGCGTCCGCCAGCAAAAACACCTCAATACGCTCGTCCGGCCGGCCGGCGGCGCGGCCGAAGATCACCGGCGTGGTGCCGGGCAGGATCGCCTTCAGGCACTCGAAGGCTCGGCCGAGCTGCCAGGGGCGGGCCTTGCTGATCGGGTTGTAGAGCGCGATGACGAAGCCTGCTCCGGCAGCCGCCAGCAGGCGCAGCTCGATCAGCTCCCACGGCTTCAGATTGTCGGAGAGCGAGATGGCACAGAAATCGTGGCCGAGCGGCGCGCCGATGCGGGCTGCGACGGCAAGCATGGCGGTGACGCCGGGGACGACAGCGAGGTCGATGGCGCGCCATTCGTCGGGACCGGCCTCGATCGCCTCGCAGATGGCCGCGGCCATGGCAAAGACGCCGGGGTCGCCGCCGGAAACGACGGCGACGCTATGGCCCTCGGCCGCCTTGGCCAGCGCCTCGTTGGAACGGGCGAGCTCCTCGCGGTTGTCGGAGGCGATGCGGGTCTGATCCGGCCGCAACTCCAGCCGGTCGAGATAGGGCTTGTAGCCGTAGAAGAAGGAAGCCTCGGCGATGGCATTGGCAGCCTGCGGCGTGACCTGGTCGGCGTTGCCGGGTCCGAGACCGATGACGGTAAGGCGGCCACTCACGGCTTAGCCCCGGGCCGGGCGGACCAGCCGGCGACCAGCACGATGGCGAAATAGGGCGCCTTGTCGTCCGGCTTGTCGGCAAGCCGCATCGAGACGCTGCCCGGCATGGTGCCGCGCTCGACATAGACAGCCTTGGCCAGCTTGCCGGTCGCTTCCAGCGCGCGCCTGATCTTCGGCAGGTTGCGGCCGACTTTCATGATCACCGCGGCATCGGTGTCGGCCAGCCGGCGGGTCAGCTCGAACTCACTCATCGTGCCCGGCAGCACGGTCAGCACATCGTCGCCCTGGACGATCGGCAGGCCTGTGGCCGACCAGCAGCCGGACATGGCGGTGATGCCGGGGATGACTTCGGTCGGAAAGCGGTGCGCCAGGCGCACATGCAGATGCATGTAGGAGCCGTAGAAGAGCGGATCGCCCTCCGACAGCACCGCCACCATCCTGCCGGCGCCGAGATGCTCGGCGACTTGTTCGGCCGACTGCTCATAGAAATCGGCGATCTGCGCGCGATAGTCTTCGTGATCCTTGTCGATCTCGGTGGTCACCGGATAGAGCAGCGGCAGCTCGACCATGTCGGGCCGGAAACGCGCCTCGACGATGGCGCGCGCATTGCTGTTGTTGCCGCGCTTGGCGAAATAGGCGACGACATCGGCCTCGGCCAGCGCGCGCGCGGCCTTCAGCGTCAGCAGCTCGGGATCGCCGGGACCGGTGCCGACGCCGACCAGACGGCCTTTTACAATTGCGTTCACAGGCCTGGCCTCGCCAAGGAATTGAGCGCGGCGGCGGTCATGGCGCTGCCGCCCAGCCGGCCGCGCACGATGGCATAGGGCACGCCGTAGGAATTCTCGGCCAGCGCATCTTTCGATTCTGCAGCACCGACGAAGCCGACCGGCATGCCGATGATCGCGGCCGGCTTCGGCGCGCCGTCGCGCAGCTTTTCCAAGAGATAGAAGAGCGCCGTCGGCGCATTGCCGATGGCGACGACCGAGCCGGCCATGCGCTCGCCCCAGAGGTCGATCGCCGCCGCTGAGCGGGTGTTGCCGATTTCTCTGGCGATGTCATGTGTGCGCGGATCGCGCAGCGTGCAGATCACCTCGTTGCCGGCCGGCAGCCGGGCGCGGGTGACGCCATGCGCCACCATCTCTGCATCGCAGAAGATCGGTGCGCCGGCGGCAAGGGCCGCGCGGGCCGCTTCAACGAAATCGTTCGAGAAAACGAAATGGCTGGCGGCTTCGACCTGGCCGCAGGCATGGATCATGCGGATCGCGACATCGGCTTCCGCCTCGGAGAAGCGCGACAGGTCAGCCTCGGCCCGGATGATGGCGAAAGAGCGCTCGTAGATCGCGTTGCCATCGTGGATATAATCGTAGGCGGCCATTCACTGGTTCCGTCGATAGAGTTCGGCGATGCGGGCCGCGCCAAGCCTTGTGAGGCAAGCGGCGGCGGTCTCGCCTTGATGTCGTTCACCGCGAACCGCAGCCGCAATGGCGGCGACCCCGCGCGCGGCGTCATAGCCCGGCCTGTATCCGGCAGGAAGGGCCTTTGCCGTCCCGTCCACGACAAGTCCGGCTCCGTTTTCGTCGCCGACTAAAGTGAGCATCGCCGCCCCGGGATGCGCGCAACCCTTGGCGCAGCCGGAAATGTGAAGCGTCAGCGAAGTGTCGAGGAGTTCGGGGCTTTCCGCCGCGATTGTCTCGGCGATGGCGCGGGTTGCGATATTGCCGGAAGCGCAGGCCGGCGTGCCGGGACAGGCGGCGATCCGCGTGCGCGGATCGGCGGGGGAGGTCACGAAGCCGAGCGTGGCGGCGGTGGATTGCAGCGAGGGGCTGGCGGACGGGGAGAGGCCGAGGACAAGCAGGGCGCGGCCGGGGGCGAGGCGGATTTCGGTCGAGCCAAGTTCTGCGGCCTTTGTGGCAAGCTCGACAAGGTTCTGCGCCGGCATGCTGCCGAAGGGCAGGGCGATGCCGAGGGCAGTGCCTCCCGCAAGACTGAAGGTGTCGATGGGACTTCCCGCCGGCTGGCGTTCCATCGCCCCCCTCTCTGTCCTGCCGGACATCTCCCCCTCAAGGGGGGAGATTGCCTTGCCACCGCGGCTTTCGCCAATCGCAGACGTGAAGACGTGCGGGTTCGCCGCAGAGAGGGAGCCGTCGGCAAAGCTGCCAATCTCCCCCCCTGAGGGGGAGATGTCCGGCAGGACAGAGAGGGGGGCGCCGGAGTGCCAACTTGCCAGTGAATTAAGCTGTCTCTCCGTGAGATCCCGCGTATGCGCCTGGCGGCCTTTTTCAGCGACCATTCGGAGCGCGGCCACAGTGACGTAGCGTGAGGCTTCTTCCTCGACCATTGCAAGTGGCTTGGCGCTTTGATCATCACCGGCAACAGATACAGCCCACAGGACGCCAGCGCCGGCCCGCACCGCCTTGAGCCTCACATCGGCCGCCACGGCATCCATCGTCAACTGCCCGCCGCCATCGACAAGCACCGATACCTTCGGCCCCAGCCTTGCCGTCAGCCCAGCTTCTTCGATCGCCGCCCTGAGTCGCTCGGCCAGCGGACGCGGGTCAGCAACCTCCTGCGGATCGATCCCCGCCAGCGGCCCCGTCTCGACGGGCACGCCGGTCCGCACTTCAATACCAAGCGCATCCACCTCAGCCGCCAGCATCCGGGCGCTTTCCGCGCTCAGTCCGCGGATCTGCAGGCTGCCGCGCGCGGTCACTTCCATGATACCATTGCCGTGGCGCAGGGCGGATTCGCCTAATCGGATCAGCAAGTTTGGCGCAAGTCCTCCAGTGACTGGATTGAGCCGCACCATAAGCCCATCACCAGTCTGCATCGGCGCGCTGAGGGCCGGGCAAGCGCCGCGGCGTGAAAAGGCGTTCATGCCGCCACCCCGTTTGTTTCGGCTTCGGCGATCAAGGCAGCGAGATCGTCGTCGATGGAATTCCTGAGCGGATGCCAGAGGCCTCGCCGCCGGGCAGCGAGGAAGCGCTCGGCGATGACCTTTGCGGCGGCAGGGTTCTCGCGCAGCAGGAAGGCGCGAACGTCCGGGTCGCCGACATAGGCGTCATGCACGGCCTCGATCAGCGCGCCGGAAATGGCATGGGTGGTCTCGGCGAAGCCAACCAGGCGGTCGACCGTTTCGGCGAATTCCGAGGCGCCGCGCGGGCCGTGGCGCATCTGGCCGGCGATGAAGCGCGGGTTGACGGCGCGGGCGCGGACCACGCGCGAAACCGCTTCGCCGACCGAGCGCGGCTTCGGCTTCTGCGGGTCGGTGGTGTCGAGCACAATAACGTCGGCGTTGCGGCCAAGCGCTGCAAGCGCCGCCGAAAAGCCGCCGATGAAGGCGACATCGGCCGAGCCTTCGAGGATATCGCGGCCCGGATCGTCGCCGGTGTGGACGAGCAGGTCGGCCTCGGCGATCCGTCCCTCGAAGGCACCGGGCGCGGCAATCGCTTCTCCGTCGGCGCCGCCATAGGCGTGCGAGGTGGCGTCGAGATAGGCGCGGCCGATCTCCTCGCGCACGCCCCATTCGCCGCGCGACAGCAAATCCTCGACACCGGCGCCATAGGTGCCGGGCGAGGTGCCGAAAATGCGCGGGCTGATCTTGCCATGAGCGCGCGTCGCCGCGGCAAGGGGGTTTTCCGTATCGTCCTCGTCGCGGCCGGCGACGGCGCTGGCGGCGGCGTCGATCAGCGCGATCTGGGTCGGGAACATGTCGCGGAACAGGCCGGAGATGCGCCAGGTGACGTCGACGCGCGGCCGGCCGAGCGCCGCCGGCGGCAGCACCTCGATGCCGGTAATACGCCCCGTGGCGGCATCCCATTGCGGCCGGCAGCCCATCAACGCCAGGCCTTGCGCGATCTCCTCGCCGCCGGTGCGCAAGGAGGCCGAACCCCAGAGGTCGATGACCAGCGAACGCGGCCAGTCGCCATGGCTCTGCATGTAGCTGCGCACCACTTCCTCAGCCGCCGCCTGGCCAAGGTCATAGGCGGTCGGCGTCGGCATGGTGCGCGGATCGGAGGTGAAGAGGTTACGGCCGGTGGGGAGCACATCGGAGCGGCCGCGCGCCGGCGCGCCGGCGGGGCCTGCCTTGATGTGGCGGCCGTCGAGCGCGGCGAGCAGGTTGGCTTTCTCGGCCGCCGCGCCCTGCCGGCGCAGCGG
>NZ_RZSA01000433.1:0-5195 GCF_003998075.1 Mesorhizobium sp. M2A.F.Ca.ET.037.01.1.1
TCTCGGCACCATCGCCGGTGTGCTGGTGCTCACCGAAATCAACACGCTGCTGATCGGCCTCGGCTTCCGCCCATCGACGGTGCAGGCAGCGCTCGGCCTGGTCATCCTGCTTCTGGTCTCGCTCTACGGCCGCGAGCGCCACGTGCGGACGACAATCTGACTCAAGCGATCAGCCAAGCCGCCACAGCCGGCGCGCATTGCCGGACAGCAGGCGGGTCCGCTCCGACTCGCTCGCGCCGGCCAGCAGCGCGTGTGTGGCGGCGATCCAGGTGGCCAGCCCGCCGCCCAGCGTGCAGACCGGCCAGTCGCTGCCCCAGATCACCCGGTCCCAGCCGAACGAGCCTATCGTGTGCTCGACATAGGGCCGGAGCGTATCGACGGTCCAAGTCGCCGGATCGGCATAAGCGACGACGCCGGAGATCTTGGCCGTGACGTTGGGCCGTTTGGCGATCGCTTCCATATGCTCGTGCCACGGATGCTCGGCATTGCCCTTTATGTCGGGCACGCCGCAATGGTCGAGGACGAACTGGACGTCGGGCGCGAGATCGGCAAGCGCCATCGCCTTCGGGATCTGATGCGGCAGCACAACAAGGTCGAAGGTCAGGCCGGTGCCGGCCAGCCGCTTGACGTTCTGGCGAAACAGCGCCCCTTCCGAGACATCGTCGGGCACGACATGCAGCACGCGGCGGAAACCCTTGATGAACGGGTCCGCCGTGACCGTCTCCAGATAGGCTTCGAAACCGGCCTCCTCCGGCCGGCAGGCGGCGATCGCTCCGCGAAGCAGGCTCCCGGCCCGGCCGGCGACCGACTTCACGTAAGCGGTTTCGGCTGCGATATCGGCAGGGTCGACATCGACCTCCATATGCAGCACGGCCTCGATGCCGGAACGCAACGCGTCGGTGGCGTATTCCTCATAGGAGAAATCGCGGTTCAGCGCCGGCACGCCAGCCAGCCACGGGTAGCGCAGCGCGGCCTGGTCGATGAGGTGCAGATGCGTGTCGATGATCATGGCGGCGTCTCCTCCCTTTGTACCAGACAATATCCCGCCTAAAAATCCATTATTCAAATAAGAAATTACGACGATTGCGGCACATCCGACCCTGCGAGCTGCGACAACCTCGCGGCGGCGTCCTGCAGGTGCCGAATCGTCAGCGTGATATCCGGCGCCGCGGGGGCGTTGACGAGGGTGATGTAGGGGATGGTCAGCGCCGCGATGGCTCTGCCGTCGGGTCCGAGCACCGGCGTCGAAAGGTTGTAGACGCCGGCGGTCTGCAGCGATGCCATCATCTCGTAGCCGCGGTCGCGCACCTGGTCGAGGCGGGCGAAGAACTCCGGCGTCAAATTGAGCTGATCGGTGCTCTGCAAATGCTCGGCGATCATCATCTTGCGCTCCTCCGGCGAGCGGAAGGCAAGCAGCACATGGCCGGAACCGGTGTCGAACAGGCTGATATGCGAGCCGACCCGGATCGAGATACCCCAGTAGCGCGGCGCTTCCTGCTGGGCGATGACCACGGCGGCGCCGCGGTCGAACACCACCAATTGATTGGCCTGCCACGAGGTTTCGGCCAGATCCCGCATGATCGGCGTCGCGTAGGACACCAGCCGCCGCACCGGCGCGTGCAATTGCGCCAGCCCGAAAAGCTTGAGCGTTAGCGAATAGCGGTCGCCGTCGATCTTGGTGACATAGCCGCGCCGTACCAGGCGGTCGAGCATGCGGTAGAACTCGTTCGGGCTGCGGTCGAGCCGCTTGGCGATCTCCGCCTGGGTCAGCCCGCCGTCCACGCTCGCCAGCAGCTCGAGGATGTCCAGCCCCTTGTCCAGCGCCGGCGCGCGGTAGCGGTCCCCGTCTTCTTCGTCGGCCACCTGCCCCTCCAGTGAATTTCGATCTGCATATATGCATGAAGTTCGTTCCGCTGAAAGCACATTCGTCTTGACCCGGCAATGAAAATGCTATTTGCATATGAATGAAGTTTAAGCGATCGGCTGCGCATCCGGCCGGCCGTCGCCGCGAGCTCGTGGGAGGAGAGAACATGATGAGACTGCTTTCAGGCGTTTCCGCCGGCCTGGCCGGCTTGCTGCTGAGCGGCACGGCGTTTTCAGCCGATCTGCCCGGCAAATTTCCGGGCGTGACGATCGACGCGAAGCTGATCGGCGGGCAACAATATGAGAAGCTCTACGAGCGCATTCCCGAATGGGAGAAGCTGACCGGCGCCAAGGTCAACATCCTGTCGAAGAAGAACCACTTCGACCTCGACAAGGAGATCAAGTCGGACATTGCCTCCAACTCGATCACCTGGTGCGTCGGCTCCAACCACACCTCGTTCGCGCCGCAATATCCGGGCATCTACACCGATCTCGCCAAGCTGCTGCCGAAGGAAGAGATCGACGCCTTCGTGCCAGCCAACATCGCCGCCGGCACGCTGGACGACAAGCTGGTGATGCTGCCGCGCGCCCAGTTCGACGTCTCGGCGCTCTACTACCAGAAGAGCCTCTACCAGGACGAAGCCAAGAAGAAGGCCTACAAGGACAAATACGGCGAGGAGCTCGCTCCGCCGGACACGTTCGACGAGATGGCGCAGCAGGCCGAATTCTTCGCCAGCCCGCCTGACTTCTACGGCACGCAATATGCCGGCAAGGAAGAGGCGATCAACGGCCGCTTCTACGAGATGGTGGTTGCCGATGGCGGCGAATATCTCGACAAGGACGGCAAGCCCGCCTTCAACTCCGAGGCCGGCGTCAAGGCGCTAGACTGGTTCGTCAACCTCTACAAGGCCAAGGCGGTGCCGGCCGGCACCACCAACTATCTGTGGGACGATCTCGGTCAGGGCTTTGCTTCCGGCACCGTGGCGATCAACCTCGATTGGCCGGGCTGGGCCGGTTTCTTCAATGATCCGAAGTCGTCCAAGGTGGCCGGCAATGTCGGCGTCAAGGTCCAGCCCAAGGGCTCGTCCGGCAAGCGTTCCGGCTGGTCCGGCGCGCATGGCTTCTCGGTGACCGAGAACTGCGCCAACAAGGAAGCCGCCGCCTCGCTGGTCTGGTGGCTGACCAATGAAGATAGCCAGAAGCTGGAAGCCGCGGCCGGCCCGCTGCCCACCCGAACCAAGGTTTGGGAATGGGATCTCGAGCAGGCTAAGTCCGATCCCTACAAGACCGAAGTGCTGCAGGCCTTCCAGGAAGCCGCCAAGAACGCCTTCCCGGTGCCGCAGACGCCGGAATGGATCGAGATATCCAACGCCGTCTATCCCGAACTGCAGGCCGCCATCCTCGGCGACAAGACGTCGAAGCAGGCGCTCGACGACGCTGCCGCCAAGGCAACGCAAATCCTCCAGGACGCGGGCAAGCTCTAGGCAGCCGCATCCCGCAACCGCCTCCCCGCAAACCCGGGGAGGCGGCCGCGTAGTCTCGCAAAACACGCCATCCTCGGTATCGCCCGCGGCTGGATCACATCACCTCGCTGACAGGATCCCGATGAAGGGCTTAAAGCCATCCGCGCCGATTCTCCTGCTGCTGCCGGCCTTCGTCGTGCTGGCGGCGGTGGTGCTCGTGCCGCTGCTTTTGTCGCTCTATTCCAGCTTCACGCCCTTCCGCCTGACCCGGCCCGAGACCTTCTTCGTGCTGATCGGCTTGCGGAATTATATCTCGATCCTCAGCAATCCGGACTTCTGGTGGGCGTTCGGTCGCACCGTTCTGTTGCTCACCGTCGCGCTCAATCTCGAAATGCTGCTCGGCCTCGGCCTGGCCATGCTGGTCGAGAAGGCGACGCGCGGCCAGCGCATCCTGCGCACGCTGATGATGTTCCCGATGATGTTCTCGCCGATCCTGGTCGGCTTCCAGTTCAAATTCATGTTCAACGACAATATCGGCCTGGTGAATAACGCGCTGCAGTCGCTGGGCATCACCCAAGACGCCATTCCGTGGCTGATCGAAAGCCACCTCGCATTCACCGCCATCACCATTGCCGAAGTCTGGTCGTCGACCTCGATCTTCGCCATCCTGATCCTGGCCGGTCTGCTCGCCATGCCCAAGGAACCGATCGAGGCGGCCCGCGTCGACGGCTGCACGCCCTGGCAGACCTTCCGCTATGTGACCTGGCCTTTCGTCATGCCCTTCGCCTACATCGCCATGACGATCCGTTCGCTCGACGTCGCGCGCGCCTATGACATCGTCAAGATCATGACTGATGGCGGCCCGGCCGGTCGCACCGAGCTGTTGTGGACGCTGGTCGGGCGCACCGCCTACAGCGACGCGCGCATGGGGCTGGCCAACGCCATGGCCTATTTCTCGATCCTGCTGTCGATCGCCTTCACGGTGTATTTCTACAACAAGCTCGCCGCGGCGCGCGCGCAGATCGGCGCGGAGTGGTGATGATGGACGAGAACGCCTCCGCCCGGCTGATCCGCCGCACGCTGACCGTGGCGCATCGTGTCGGCCTGTTCCTGGCCATGCTGCTGATCTGCCTGCCGGGCATCTGGATCGTGCTGTCGTCGCTCAGGCCCACAGTCGAGATCATGGCCAAGCCGCCGGTCTGGATCCCGCAAGAGCTGTCCTTCGACGCCTATGTCGCCATGTTCAGCGGCATCGGCAAAGGCGGCATTCCGGTGCTCGACTATTTCCGCAACTCGCTGATCATCTCGGTCACCTCGACGGTGATCGCAGTCGCCATTGGCATGGCCGGCGGCTACGCCTTCGCGCGCTATCGCTTCCGTGGCAAGTCGGGCATGTTCCTCGGCCTGATGCTGACCCGTACCGTGCCCGGCATCGCCATGTCGCTGCCGCTCTTCTTCGTCTATGCGCGGCTCGGCATCATCGACACGCATTTCGGCATGATCCTCGCCTATGTGGCGCTGAACATCCCCTTCACCATCTGGCTGATCGACGGCTTTTTCCGCCAGGTGCCGAAGGATTTGGCCGAGGCCGCGCAGATCGACGGCTGCACGCGCTGGCAGGCCTTCTGGCAGGTCGAATTCCCGCTGGCGCGTCCCGGCATCGCCTCGGCCGCCATCTTCGCCTTCCTCACCTGCTGGAACGAGTTCGCGCTGGCCTCGCAGCTGACCCGTTCCGTCAACTCCAAGACGCTGCCCGTCGGGCTGCTCGACTACACGGCCGAGTTCACCATCGACTGGCGCGGCATGTGCGCACTGGCCGTGGTGATGATCATCCCGGCGCTGACCCGCACCTACATCGTCCAGAAACAC
>NZ_RZSA01000434.1:0-5192 GCF_003998075.1 Mesorhizobium sp. M2A.F.Ca.ET.037.01.1.1
ACGCAGCGGTGTGAGACGGGCATTCTTATGGATGTTCATTCGGATCCTCCGATGGATGCTGAAGCGTGGTAACTCCAGTCTCCTCGGTCCGGTCCGAATGGACAACCTCCCGAAAGCTCACAGCTAGGAGTCCCGCCGATGCAGATCCGCGCTTTGTCCACTCTGGAATGCACCAAACTGCTGACGGCCAATCGCGCTGGCCGGCTGGCCTGCGCGAAGGACGGGCGGCCCTACGTCGTTCCGTTCCATTACGCGCATGCGGACAACCACCTCTATGCCTTCTCCCTGCCGGGCAAGAAGATCGACTGGATGCGCGCCAATCCGCTCGTGTCCGTGCAGGTCGACGCCGCCGGCACGGGTCACGGTTGGAAAAGCGTCATCGTCACCGGCCGTTATGAAGAACTTCCCGATCGGATCGGACACGAGGCGCAGCGTGACCATGCATGGTTCGTGCTGAGCAAGCACTTCGACTGGTGGGAGCCAGGCGCGCTCAAGCCGGCCGCAGCCTCGGATCTGGAGCATCTGCCCCACGTGTTCTTCCGCGTCTCCATCGCCGAAGTTTCGGGCCGCGAAGCGTTGGAGAGCTAGCCTTACATGGCGAGGCCGAGGCGGAAGCCGCGCCAAGCCGACCGCTGGCCAAAGCAGCTGGCAGCGTATGCAGCCAATCTGAGGTAGCCGCCATGGACACGCTCATTGCCCGGCTCGGGGTCGCCTTGGCAATAGGCCTGCTTGTCGGGTTGGAACGCGGCTGGAGAGAGCGCGATGCGCCCGACCGCAGCCGGACAGCCGGCATTCGCACCTTCGGCATCGCCGGGCTTCTCGGCGGCCTGGTTGCGGCATTGGCCGAAGCGCTCAACGCAATGTCGGTGCTGGTTGCAGGCTTCCTTGCCTTCGCTGGCATTTTCGCTTGGTACAAGGCACGCGAAGCCGCGCATGACGAGGATTTCAGCGTCACAACCGTTATCGCGGGCCTGGCCGTCTTTACGCTTGGCGCGCTCTGCGTGGCCGGCGACTTTCGCGTTGCCGCCGCGGGAGGCGCAGCGCTCGCGGCGCTCCTTGCCAGCCGCGAAATCCTGCACGGGCTTCTGAAACGTCTGACCTGGATCGAGCTTCGCTCGGCACTGGTTCTGGCGGTGATGACCGCCATAATCCTGCCCCTGCTGCCGGACCGTCCATTTGACCCATGGGGCGGCTTCAACCCGCGGGAGATCTGGCTCCTGACGGTGCTGATGGCCTCGATTTCCTTCGTCGGTTATGTCGCGGGGCGCGTCTTCGGAAACGCCCGCGGTCTGATTGTGAGCGCGCTCGCCGGCGCCGTGGTCTCATCGACCGCCGTCACCCTGTCACTGGCCCGCACGGCCAATCGGTCGGACAATTCCTTGTCCTTCGCCGGCGCGGCTTCGCTGGCCGCTATGATCTCAATCTTGCGTGTCTGCCTCGTGGTTTTGATACTGGCGCCGCCGGTGACCGCTTACATCGCCATACCCGCGCTCGCTGCCGCGCTGACACTCGGCGTCTGCGGAACGATTGCGCTGGCAATTCGCGGCAGCAAGCCAGAGAGCCCCGGCGCGACGCGCAATCCGTTCGAACTGGTGCCGTTGCTGATCTTTGCGCTGCTGTTCGCGGGCGCCTCGACAGCGAGCGCCGCGTTGGCGTTCCAATTCAAGGAACAAGGCCTGCTGGCGAGTTCCGCAATCGCGGGCGCGTTTGACGTCGACGCTTCGGTGCTCAGCGCCATACGGCTGGTCAAGCAGTCGATGCCGATCGAAACCGTTGGACATGCGGTGCTGACGGCGCTGATGGCCAACGCAATCGGACGCCTGTTTCTGGCCGTATTCGCGGGTCCGGTGAGATTCTGGTTGCCCCTGGCCGGCATGACCTTGACCGCCGCTGCCGCGGGCTACGGCGCCATGCTGCTTCGGTAGGGTTGTCGCGGCCGTGACGCTCGCGCTGGGATCATTCTGATTTGACCCGTATCAAAGCTGCCGGCCCGCTTTCCTGTTGAATGGCCCCCATCATTGCAAAGGTGGGAGGGCCTCATGGCCACAACAGACATCAACGTCCCCATTCGGGAAAGAACCGCGACCCCGGCTTCGGCGAAGCTCCGGCTGGGGTCGCTGACCGCGCTCGTCATCGGCTCCATGGTCGGCTCGGGCGTCTTCAGCCTGCCGCAGAACATGGCGGCCGGCGCCGGTCCGCTCGCGATCCTGATCGGTTGGGCCATTACGGCGGTCGGCATGCTTGCGCTGGTGTTTGTCTACCAGTCGCTGGCGGTGCGCCGTCCCGACCTCGACGCCGGCCCCTATGCCTATGCCAAGGCCGGCTTCGGTCCGTTCGTAGGCTTCAACAGTGCCTGGGGCTATTGGATCAGCGCATGGGTCGGCAACGTCTCCTACGCGGTGATCGTTTTCAGCGCACTGTCCTATTTCTTCCCCGCCTTCGGTGACGGAAACACGTGGCAGGCGGTGCTCGGTGCATCGATCCTGCTGTGGCTCATCCACGTTCTGATCCTTGCGGGCATCCGTCAGGCGGCGGTCGTCAACACCATCGTGACCGTGGCCAAGATCGCGCCTGTCGTCCTGTTCGTCGGGATCGTGGCCGTCGCGTTCAAGCTCAATGTCTGGACACTCGATTTCACCGGGCTCGGCAGCGCTTCGCTCGGCACCATCGCCGCCCAGGTCAAGAGCACGATGCTGGTGACGCTTTGGGTGTTCATCGGCATCGAAGGCGCCAGCGTTTTCTCCGCCCGGGCGGAGCGCCGCAAGGACATTGCGACGGCAACTGTGCTCGGCTTCTTCACCTGCCTTGCCCTCTATGCGCTGGTCTCGTTGCTTTCGCTCGGCATCCTGAGCCAGCCCGAACTCGCCGCCCTGAAAAACCCGTCGATGGCGGGCGTGCTCGAGGCGGTCGTCGGACCTTGGGGCGCCGTGCTCATCAATCTCGCGCTCGTCATCTCGGTCATCGGCGCCTTCCTGAGCTGGACGCTGCTTGCGGCGGAGGTTCCGCATGTGGCCGGAAAGGACGGGACCCTGCCGAAGTTCTTCGGCCGGGAAAGCGAGCGCGGCGTTCCCTCGACGTCGCTGCTGATCACCAACCTGCTCGTCCAGGCCTTCCTGGTGATCACGCTCTTTGCCCAGAGCACCTACCAGGCGCTCTTCTACATCGCTTCGACGGTGATCCTCGTGCCTTACATTTTCTCCGGAGCCTTCGCCGCGAAACTGGCATTGACCGGAGAAAGCTACCAAGGCGGCGAAGGGCGCACCGGACCGCTCGTCGCCGGCGTGCTGGCAACGATCTACGGGCTGTGGCTCGTCTATGCGGCGGGGCCTGCGTACCTGTTCATGTGCGCGATCCTCTATGCCCCGGGCATCATCTTCTACGTATGGGCTCGCCGCGAAGGCAACCAGCGTGTCTTCCACCCGGTGGAAGCCATCATCGCCGTCGCGCTCGTAGCGGTCGCAATCCTTGCCGTCTACGAGATGTGGACCGGCGCTGTCAGCGCGCTTTGAGAGGCCATACAATGACAAATCTCGGAGTGCATTCGGAGGTCGGCCGCCTGCGCGAGGTCATGGTCCACAGGCCGGATCTCAGCCTGCGCAGGCTAACGCCGGATAACTGCAAGGCGCTGCTATTCGACGACGTGTTGTGGGTAAAGCGGGCGCGCCAGGAACACGACGTCTTCGTCGACGCGTTGCGCGAGCGCGGCGTGGTGGTGCATTCGTTCGGTGAGCTGCTTGCCGAGACAATGGCCATCGGCAAGGCCCGCGACTGGCTTCTCGACCGCCGGGTGCATGCCGGCGTGGTCGGCCTCGACATGGTCGACGAGATGCGTGGCTGGCTGAACGAAATGTCGGCCGGCCTGCTGGCAACCTGTCTCGTCGGCGGCATTGCGCGCGCCGAACTGCCGTTCGAGCCCAAGGGCCTGACCGGAAGGACGCTCGCGCCGCAGGACTTCGTGCTGCCGCCGCTTCCCAACCAGCTGTTCACCCGTGACAGCTCCTGCTGGATCTACCGCTCCGTGTCGGCCAACCCGATGTATTGGCCGGCCAGGCGGCCCGAGGCGGCCAATGTCGAGGCTGTCTATCGCTTCCATCCAAGGTTCCGCGACAGCGGCATCCCGTTCGTCTCGCCCCGGGCCGGAACGGGCGTCAGCCTCGAAGGCGGCGACGTCATGCCTGTCGGCGGAGGCGTCGTTCTGGTCGGCATGGGCGAGCGCACCACGCCGCAAGCGGTCGGCGATCTTGCGCGAAGCCTGTTCGCGGCCGGAGAGGCCACGCGCGTGATCGCGGCTCTGATGCCGCGCGACCGTTCCTTCATGCATCTCGACACCGTCTTCACCTTCTGCGACCGCGATCTCGCCACCATGTACCCGCCCGTGGTCGAAAGGCTGCGCACCTTCTCGATTCGGCCGGGAGACGGCGATGCGGCGGTCGAGGTCAGGGAGGAGAAGGAGCCCTTCATCTCGGTGGTCGCGGAGGCTCTCGGGCTGAAATCGCTGCGGATCATCGCCACTGGCGGCGACCGCTACGAGGCCGAGCGCGAGCAGTGGGACGACGGCAACAACGTCGTCGCCGTCGAGCCGGGCGTCGTCATCGGCTACGACCGCAACGTCTACACCAACACGCTTCTGCGCCGCGCGGGAGTCGAGGTGATCACCGTCGAGGGTGCCGAGCTCAGCCGCGGCCGCGGCGGCGGCCATTGCATGACCTGCCCCATCGCCCGAGACCCGCTCTGAAAGGACCCCCAATGTCGATCAACCTTCATGGACGCTCGGTGCTCTCGCTGGACGACCTTTCGGCGGACGAGATCCGCTTCCTGCTGAAGCTGGCCGCCGATCTGAAGGCAGCCAAGCAGGCCGGGCACGAGATACCGCGCCTCGTTCGCAAGAACATCGCGCTCATCTTCGAAAAGGACTCGACCCGCACCCGGACGGGATTCGAAGTGGCCGCCTACGATCAGGGCGCCCACGTCACCTATTTCGGCCCAAGCGGCAGCCATATCGGGCACAAGGAGTCCATGAAGGACACCGCGCGCGTGCTCGGCCGCATGTATGATGCGATCGAATATCGCGGCTTTGCGCAACATCAGGCCGAGCTGCTTGCCACGCATGCCGGCGTACCCGTCTACAACGGCCTGACCAATGAAGCGCACCCGACGCAGATCCTCGCCGATTTCATGACCATGCGTGAATT
>NZ_RZSA01000435.1:0-5188 GCF_003998075.1 Mesorhizobium sp. M2A.F.Ca.ET.037.01.1.1
GGATGCTGATCGCGGCGACGGTGGGCGCGGCGCTGATCGGCATCGTCACCTTCGGCTCACTGTCGGGATCGATGCTGCCTTTCGCGCTGAAGCGGATCGGCTTCGACCCGGCAAGCGCCTCTGCGCCGTTCGTCGCCACGCTGGTCGACGTCACCGGGCTGGTGATCTACTTCTCGGTGGCGCTGGTGATCCTGCGCGGCACGCTGCTTTAAAAATCTTGGGGTCGCTGGCGTCGCCAGCGGCCCCAAAGCTGCAATCAAACGCGTTCGCCGTTCTTCACGCGGTAGGTCGGCTTGTACATCGTGACCAGTTCCTCGGCCGCGGTCGGATGCACGGCCATGGTGCGGTCGAAATCGTCCTTGGTCAGTCCCGCCTTCAGCGGGATGCCGAGCAGCTGCGCCATCTCGCCGGCATCGGGACCCAGGATATGAGCGCCGAGCACCTTCCTGGACGCGCCGTCGACCACCAGCTTCATCAGCATCTTCTCGTCGCGGCCGGACAGCGTGTGCCGCATCGGACGGAAGGACGCGCGATAGATCTCGACATCGGGGAAGCGCTTGACCGCGTCGTCCTCCGACAGGCCGACGGTTCCAATCTCCGGCTGGGAGAATACAGCGGTCGGGATGGTGTCGTGATCCGACGCGGTCGGATTGCCCTTGAAGGCGGTCTCGATGAAGCACATCGCCTCGTGGATAGCGACCGGCGTCAGTTGCACGCGATGGGTGACGTCGCCGATTGCCCAGATGTTGTCGATGTTGGTGCGCGAATATTGGTCTACCATGATCGCGCCCGTCTTGCCGAGTTCGACGCCGACGCCTTCCAGGCCCATATTCTCGGTGTTGGGAATGCGCCCGATCGCCAGCATGACTTGGTCGACCGTGAGGGTCTGACCGCTTGACAGCAGCACATCTAGCCTGCCTTCAGGCGTCTTGCGCACCCATTCCGAAACCGCGGGGCAAAGAATCTTGATGCCCTTCTTCTCCATGGTCTCATGCAGCGAGCGGCGCAGATCCATGTCGAAGCGGCTGAGGATTTCCTGGCCGCGATAGACCAGCGTGGTGTCAACGCCCAAGCCGTGGAAAATGTTGGCGAACTCGACGGCGATATATCCGCCGCCCTCGATCATGATCGCCTTTGGCAGTTCCTTGAGATCGAAGGCCTCGTTGGAGAAGATGCAGTACTCATGGCCCGAAAGCGCCGGATGCGGCGCCGGCCTGCCGCCGGTGGCGATCAGGATCTGGTCGGCGCTGACGGTGCGGTCTTCGGCAACCAGGTAGACGGAATGCGGGTCGACCAGCACGGCGCGCGAGTGGAAGGTCTCGCCGCCTGAGCCCTCGACATTCCTCTTGTAGATCGCTTCGAGCCGCGCGATCTCCTTGTCCTTGTTGGCGACCAGCGTCTTCCAGTCGAAGCTCGCCTCGGGCACCGTCCAGCCATAGCCGGCGGCATCAGTGAAATGCTCTGGAAATTGCGAGGCATAGACATAGAGCTTCTTCGGCACGCAGCCGCGGATGACGCAGGTGCCGCCGAAGCGGTATTCCTCGGCGATGGCGACGCGCTTGCCGAGGGCCGCCGCCACCCGGGCCGCCCTGACCCCACCGGACCCGCCGCCGATGACGAACAGATCATAGTCATAACCGGCCATCGTGGTGGGCTCCTGGGGATGAGAAAGACGGGTCACAGGTAGGCTGCCAAGCGGCAAAAGAAAAGCCCGGGCAAAGCCGGGCTTTGTGGTCCAGCGGCCGACGGCCGAATTGAAGCCGATCAGTTCGCGGAATTGTCGGCGGGCGCCGAGCCATCGGCCGGAGCGGAATTGTCGGCCGGCGCGGTGGCGTCCGGAGCCGGCGCTGCCGGCGCCGCGGCCTTGGCGGCGGCGGCGAGCGTCTCGCCTACCTGCTGGGCGAGGTCGCGGGCAACGCCGTTCTGCCAGATGTCGGCAGCCTTCACGAGGTCACGCGTCACCGCGGGGCCGCTGTCCAGCAGCTTCTTTCCGGAATCGGAGCTGTAGAAGGCGGCGATGTCGTTGAGCTCCTTCTCGGAAAACACCTTGGCATAGGCAAGCGCTGCTTCCTTTTCGAGGTCGGCGCGCCGCGATGCCATGCCGAGCGCCTTCTCGGTCACGGTCTTGCCGATCAATTCCTGCATGTCGGGGTTCTTCTGGATGAGCTGCGACTCCAGCGCGGCAGCGGCCTGCGGCAGAATGTTGTCGAACGAGTCCGTGGCATGGATCGCAGCGACGGCCGCGCGCGCGGCCTTCAGGTGCGACTCGCTGACATCCTGCGCAAACACCGGCGAGGACAGCGCGAGGACGGCCGAGGCCGCCAGAAACATCGAAAGGCGGCGAACCCGTTTATGCAACATCATGGTCGATAGAACTCCCTGGTTTTCGGGCGACATGGACGGTTTCGATACCGTCGCCGCCGGCGATGATGGCCGTTGACGCCAGCCCGATGAATAGACCGTGCTCGACAACGCCTGGAATGGCGAAGAGAGCATTCGAAAGCGCTCTTGTATCCGGAATGCGGCCAAAAGATGCATCGAGGATAAAGTGGCCGCCGTCTGTAACAAATGGCTGGCTTCCCGTCATCCTCAATGTAACCGGGCCGGAAAGGCCGAGCTTCGCCGCGGCGGCGCGAACCGCGATCTCGGTGGCGCGCAGGCCGAATTGGTTGACCTCGATCGGCAGCGGGAAGCGGCCGAGAGTCCCGACCAGCTTGGACTTGTCGGCGATCACGATCATGCGCCCGGATGCGGCCGCGACGATCTTCTCGCGCAGCAGCGCGCCGCCGCCGCCCTTGATCAAGGTCAGGTCCGGATCGATTTCGTCGGCGCCGTCGATGGTAAGGTCGAGTTCCGGCGTGTCTTCGAGCGTGGACAGCGGCACACCCAGCTCGCGACAGAGCGCCGCGGTGCGCTCGGAAGTCGGCACACCGATGATCTTGAGGCCGGTCGCAACCTTCTCGGCCAGCAGCCGCACGAACTCGTCCGCCGTGGTGCCGGTGCCGATGCCAAGCCGCATGCCGTCGCCGACATGGGCGAGCGCTGCCCGCGCGGCTTCGACCTTCAACTGCCTTGCATCCATGGGGAGCCCTGATTTCGCCGGTTTCGCGCGCCTCCTAGCATTTTTGCCTGTCCCGTCAAAGGCTCCCTCGTCAAAGGCTCTGTGGACCGATCGAGGCTTCTTGCTTGAACCCTGACCAGCCTGTATCGGCTGCAGCAACGAGAATTTCGCAGGACCGCCCATGACCCGCCCGATCATTGTCTTCGACCTCGACGGTACGCTGGTCGACACCGCGCCGGACTTGCTCGACAGCCTCAATCACAGCCTGGCGGCGAGTGATCTGGCCGCCGTCGACGAAGCCGGCTTCAGGCGCTTCGTCGGCCATGGCGGCCGCGTCATGATCGAACGCGCGCATGCCGCGCAGAACAAGGCGCTGATGGCCGAAGAGCACGACCGGCTGCTGAAGCTCTTCCTCGACCATTACACACTGAACATTCCCGGAAAGTCGCGCCCCTACCCCGGCGTAATCGCCGCGCTCGACCGTTTCCAGGCCGCCGGATACCTGATGGCGGTCTGCACCAACAAATACGAAGCCAATTCCGCGACGCTGATCGGCGCGCTTGGCATGTCGGACTATTTTGCCGCGATCTGCGGCCAGGATACGTTTGCCTTCCGCAAGCCCGACCCGCGCCATCTCACCGAGACCATCCGGCTGGCCGGCGGCGATCCGAGCAGCGCCGTGATGGTCGGCGATTCGCAGACCGACATCGACACCGCCAAGGCAGCCGGAATTCCCGTGGTCGCGGTCGATTTCGGCTACACCGACCGTCATGTGAGCGAATTCGAACCAACCCTGGTGATCTCGCATTTCGACACGCTGACGCCGGACCTGGCGGAACGGCTGATCGCGGCGGCGCGCTGAGCCGGCGCCAAATCCCGCCGACGGAAAATCAGAGAAATCAAACCGCGGAATAACCTCGGCACATCGCCTTGACTTCACGCGCCCGCCTACCTTATATCGCGGCTCGCTTCGGCCTTCGGGCCACAGGCGGGCGATTAGCTCAGCGGGAGAGCACACCCTTCACACGGGTGGGGTCGCAGGTTCAATCCCTGCATCGCCCACCATCTAACCTCCCGAAATGGTTAGATGATTTAGCTTCCAAGCAATTTCTTGAGAATGTCTCCGGAGCGCAACTGTCGCGCAGCGATTTTTTGACCTCGGCTCAGTGCAGAATCCGGACTGGATGAACGCCGAGGTTCCAGGTTCTCCCCGCATCGTTTGAGTGGTGGCCGTCGGCGCGAAGCGCGGAGCCGTTAATTCGAAAAAGTGAAGATGCCATGTCGGTTCGGCGGACGGTCAAGCGTCTTCAAAGAGGCACCGGGACCGGTATCTCGACAACGAAGGAATGACCGATGAGCAAGAGGATCTTTGTGAGCCTGCCAGTTACCGACGTGAAGGCGTCCAGGGCTTTCTACGAATCCCTTGGTTTTAAGAACAATCCTGAGTTTCCCGATGAGGCCGCGGCCTGGATGGTATGGAGTGAAGAGATCAACTTCATGCTGCTCAGCCGGGAAAAATGGCAGATGATGACGACGCGCCCGATCCCGCCATCAACGTCGAGCGAGGTGATGTTGGCGCTCTCTCTGGACAGCCGCGACGCCGTCGACGCAATGGCCGCCGCTGCGGCCGCTAACGGCGGCACGGCCGACATCAATCCAGTCGAAGATCATGGGTTCATGTACACTCGCGACCTTGCCGACCCCGATGGTCATGCCGTGGGCGCGATGTGGATGGACGTCTCCGCAATGACATCGGCGTCGTCATGACGCCTTGACGTTGCCGGATCGGCGTCGTCATGACGCCTTGACGTTGCCGGACACGAATGCCGCGGGCGCCTAAATCAGCCCCCGTCTCACATTCATGCGCGTTACCGCCGTCACCAGGACTGCGCCGGTCATGAAATAGAGCGTGGCGATGATGTGGCCCTGGTGGAAGTGCAGCCCGGCAAACAAAAGGGCCGTGACCACGGCAAGGAAGGCGATGACGCGAGAGAAGGCATCGGGCATGGGGCGACCTTGTGCAATGTGTTGACTGGCCGCCCTCAATTCGGCCGATCGCTCCATAGATCGGTTTTCGATTTTTCGCAATCAGGCCCATTGGCGTATCTGTGACCACCTTCACATACG
>NZ_RZSA01000436.1:0-5185 GCF_003998075.1 Mesorhizobium sp. M2A.F.Ca.ET.037.01.1.1
CCGTTATGGTAGAGCCGATAGGCATAGGCGCCGGCGACCACCGCCTGGTCGCCCTGGAAGACGTAGTCGCCCTGCAGGTTGAAGGTGCCGGCGGAGACGCCGCCGACATCGACGATCTTGATGCCGTTGACGGTCTGCGCGCCGGCGCCGCCAAGGCCGATCACCTTGACGTTGGCGGTTCCGGAAGTGTTGCCGGTGATGATGAGCTTGTCGGTGGAAGATGCATCGCCGTCGAGGATCGCTTCGATCTCGACTGTGCCGCCGGCGCCAACGAAATTGCCCTGGATGGTCAATTGGCCGATCGAGTTGCCGGGCGCGATGACGCCGCCGGTCTGCAGCGTCGTCGACCCCACCGTGCCGTTGCCGCCGAGAGCGCCGCCATTGAGGATGGTCACCGCGGAGTTGGCAAGCGAGCCGTTGACCGAGAGCTTGCCGGCCCCGATCGTGGTTGCGCCGCTCAGCGTGTTGATGCCGGTGAGGTTGAGGTTGCCGCTCCCCGTCTTGGCCAGCGTGCCGGTGCCGGAGATAACGCCGGAGAAGATCGCATCGGCCGGCTGGTTGAAGACCAGGGCCGCGTTGTCAAGGATATCGCCGGTGCCGAAGCTCGTTGCCTGGCCGATCAGCGTGCCGGTCGAGATCGTCGTGCCGCCGCTGTAGGTGTTCGTGCCGGAAAGCACGAGCGTGCCGGTATCGGTCTTCACCAGG
Source organism: Mesorhizobium sp. M2A.F.Ca.ET.037.01.1.1 (assembly GCF_003998075.1). NCBI lineage: Bacteria > Pseudomonadati > Pseudomonadota > Alphaproteobacteria > Hyphomicrobiales > Phyllobacteriaceae > Mesorhizobium > Mesorhizobium sp. M2A.F.Ca.ET.037.01.1.1. The sequence continues at coordinate 706 of NZ_RZSA01000436.1, forward strand.
CCGCCGGTTCCGGCGATCGCAGCGGCGATGGTCGCCGTCACGCCGGCGTCGGTCCTGATCATCGTGGCGGCGGTGTTGGTGGTGAGCGTGTCGCCGTCGATCACATAGCCGTTGGTCATGAACTGCATGCCGGTGAAGCCGACCGTGCCGGCGGAATCATCCACCGTGACGGTGCCGGCCTGACCGGCGAACACCGCGAAATCCTGACCCCACTTGCCGTTGATCGCGCCGTCGGCTTCCGTCCAGTTGCGGTTCGTCGCATCCCACACGCCGTCACCGCCGTCGATCACGCCGTTGTCGTGCAGCCCCGTATTGCCGCCATCCCAGAAGCCCAGCGTCACGCCGGCGCTGGAGATCAGGTTCACCTCACCGGCGATGCTGGTCTGGATGAAGAGATCGCTCGCGGAGACGGGCGTGGTCCCGAACTCAAGCCCGTTGTCCGTCAACGCACCGCCGTAATTCATGAGCCGGTAGACGCCGGGGCCGAAGCCGCCGACATCGGTGATGTTCAGCGTGCCGTCGAGGGTGAGATCACCGTTGACCACGATCAAGTCGTTGACGCCGCTGCCGACCGTCCCGGGAGTGCCGAGCTCGTAGTCGAGTTTCGCGCTTGCGTTGAGCGTCAGCGAGCCGACCGTGAGCGTGCCGGGGCTGTCGCCCGGCGCGATGGTGCCATCTACCGTCACCGGCCCCGCGATGGTTCCCACGCCCGACAGGGTGCCGGAACTGCCGACGCTGACGGCGGTATTTCCAAGCGAGCCATCGACGCGCAGCCTGCCTGCGTCGACCGTCGTCGCGCCGGTATAGGTGTTCGTACCGGAGAGCGTGAGCGTGCCGGTGCCCAGCTTGGCAAGAGAGCCGCCGGCGCCTGAGATCGAGCCGGAGAACGCGGTGCTGGCGTCGCCCCCGATCGCCAGTTTCCTGTCGCCGAGAGCGACATTGCCGGCGCCCGACAAGGAGCCGATCGTCTCGTCATCGCTGTCAATGCCCGTGATGCCAGAGGAGATGGAGGGCCGCGCGAGCGACAGCGTGGCGCCGGCCGCCACTGTCACGGCCGAGGCGTCGGGAATGGAGTCGATGCCCGTACCGACCGCATAGAGCGTGCCGCCCAGGATTTGTGTCGCGCCCTGGTAGCTGTTGTTGCCGGCCAGAACCTGTCGGTAGGCGCCGTTCTTGACGAAGCCGCCGGTTCCGCTGATGCCGCCGTAGAACAGCGCGATCGTGTTGGCGAAATTCGTGCTGGTGGTGAGGTCGCCGACAAGCTCCACCGTGCCGGCATCGCCAGACAGTGTGCCGATGGTCTCGTCGTCGAGGACGCGGAACACACCGGCTTGCGCAATCACCGCAGACTGGTCGCCGATGGCGTTGCCGCCCTTGGCCTCGAGGGTCCCGCCCAGAATCCGCGTGCCGCCGGTATAGCTGTTGTTGCCCGATAAGGTCAGCGTGCCGGCGCCGGTCTTGGTGAGAAGGCCGCTGCCGCTGATGGTACCCGTCAAGCCAAGGTTGGCATCAGTCTGGACCGTGCCATTGTCGGTCAGGGCGACATTGCGGCTGCTGGTGAAGGCGGACGTCGTCTGCAGCGTGCCGCCATTGAAGGTCAGGCCGCCGGAAGCGGCGCCGAGATTGGTGTCGGCGGAGACCGACAGCGTGCCATCGCTCAGTGTCCACGGCGTGACCGCGGATGTCGTTCCCGTCAAAGTCCAAGTGCCGGTGCCGGTCTTCTGATAGAGTCCGAACCCGTCATATTTGGCGCCGGGGCCGAGTTGAGAAACGTCGAATGAGCCGTCAGCGCTGCCACCGAGGTTGAACGTATCGGCGGCACTGAAAGCTTTCACGTTGCCAGCAATGTTCGAGGTCGACCAGATCTCGAGCGAGTTGACCCCGCCGGTAAACTGAATTGCCTGACCAGCGAGGCCGCCACCTGATCCCCCTGCGCCACCGGTGATGGTGCCGCCATTGATGACCGCGATCCCCGCGCCCTTGATGCCGGCACCTCCGTCGCCCGGCGCCAAGAGCCCCGTGCCCCCGGCACCGCCGGCGATTGTCCCGTCCGCTTCATTGATGACGGTTCCGCCAGAAAGCAATTGCACGCCGGCACCGCCATCGCCGCCGGCGCCTCCGGAAGTACCAAAACTGTTACCGCCGACGCCGCCGGTCAGGGTGCCGCTGTTGGTAACCGTGCCGCCTACGGTCAGCACGATTGCCGCTGCGCCGCCACCGCCACCGCCGATGACGGTGATACCGCCCGCGCCGCCGGTAACATGGCCGCCGACATCCACGGTCACGTCGGCGTTTGAAAATATGCCGACGCCGCCGCCGCCCGCGCCGCCGCTTCTTGAGGGAGTCCCAGTGTTACCGGGACCTCCTCCGGTGCCGCCAGTTACCATTCCGGCACCCGCGACGGTGACATCGGCTGTGGCCGAGATGCCCACACCGCCGCCGCCGTGCCCACCGGGTGTGGTGGTTGCACCCGCTTGACCTAGTCCGCCTGTCCCACCAGTGACGGTGCCGGATATGGTGGTGATAGTTGTAACAGACTGACCAGTAGCACCGGTGATGCCGGTAGTGCCTCTTGGTCTGCCGGCAACGGTCACACTCGCCCCACCCGGCGCACCGTTGCCGGTGGTAAGATCCACCCCGCCACCGCCGCCGCCGCTGCTGGTAGCGGAAGAATCCGCGTCCTGTCCCGTCGCTCCTGCAAGCGACCCATCGGCGCCGCCAACGCCAAATCCCCCGGTCGTGTTTTTGCCGTTGCCGCCATCAGCCAGGGCAGGCGCCGTGCCGAGTGCCACGGCGATAAGTGCTGCGAGCGAAACACCGGCACGAAGCGCAGCTGCGCCTGCCTTTCCGCCAGACGGAATACCATGAACGCTGCCGCCCGCCCTCATTGAACCGTGCCCCTGAATCCGTTGCCCGCCACGCCGGATCGCCCGCACGGCGCACCGACCAAATCGCCGAGAGGTTAACTTGGCGTTTGATTCCTGTCCCGAAGTTGAATTGTCGATTATCGATATATTGAGCACCGTTACTTAAAGGCAACATTAGGTATTTGGAATGTAAGAAGCATAAATATAAGCTTTTACTTTAATATGACTGGAGCGGAGGGTGGGCGGCGCTTGCGGGCCACGCGCCGAGGCCAATCAAACGGAACCGCGTTCAAGCTCCGCCGACAACAGGACAGGGTCGGAGACGCCGCGGCCGAAAAGCGCCATCACCTTGACCGCGATGCGTTCGCGTTCATCCTCGTCGGCAACGTGCTGCCTTGCGCAGTAGTCGTTCAAGACTTTTATAAGAACGTCGAGCTCCGGCGGAATCCGCCACACCGCATGCTGGGTAGTGTCTCGGTTTGAATTTCGGAAAATTCCGACCGCGTTTGAACGCCACGCCAAAAGTGCCTATGCTTAGCGCTATGGATCCTCAAATGATAAAGCGGCACCTGGCACAAGCGGAGCAGCATGTGGCTGAAGGCGAGAAGCACCTTATCCGCCAGCGCGAACTAATCGCCAAACTCGAACGCGATGGTCATGATACTAAGGAAGCGACTGCGTTTTTGGAGCAGCTTGAGGAGATGCAGGGGATGCACGTCGCCGACAGGGATAGATTGAAGAACGAACTCCGCAATGCCGACAGGACCTAACGGCCAGAAGCGACCCACGATGTGATCGGCAACGCAGTCCGCGTCATGCGCATTGCCGGCAAGACGCGCCTGGAACGCGTTGCACCGAAGCCCGGCAAGCGTGGACCCGACAAAAAGCGCGCCTCACCAGCTTGAAAATTGGCCTTGAAAAACGAGCCTTCGGAGCCTTATAAAAATTGACGTTTCCCATGGCTTCTCTGGAGAGAGCTGCGATGGATAACGTGCCGTGCAACGAAGCGAAGCAGAACGCCGTGGAAGTGGTCGAGGCCTGTGGCGAATGGTTCGTCCACGTCATCGAAAACGGCAAAGATACAATCACCAATTTCGAACTCGAGGCATATGCGCTCAGCTACGCGGAGGGGCAGCGCATTCGCTTGGGAATTGAGAGGATCGCGCGCATCTAAAGCGCGTCGCGATCGTTCGGATTCGCTCCATGCGCTTTAGGTTTTTGATTTTACGCATGTCCTTATCCCGAAACCGGTTCCCACTTTCGGGAGACATGCTTTAGTTGGCTCTTCGGGGCCAACGGCCCGGCCCGCAAATCCTGTGTCACCTTGATAAGCGGGCCGGGTCGCCTTGTGTTCCGAGCTGGGTCGAATTTCAAACTGAGACATTACCTATTCTTCTTCAGTAGCCGCGCCTCCCGAAGAAGCGAACTGGCGTCGATGCCGATCAAGTCGACGAGGTCGCGGGCCTGGGCCTCGGTGATGCCGGTTTCCTTCATGAGAAAGCGGACCCGGAATTCCTTCTCCGCCTTCAATCGCTCGTCGCGTTCGTGCTTGCTCTCGGCCATGGATTTTTCCCCATGACCCGAAACCGCAAGTCGACGCTAAGGTTCCGCTC
>NZ_RZSA01000437.1:0-5181 GCF_003998075.1 Mesorhizobium sp. M2A.F.Ca.ET.037.01.1.1
GCTCTGGGCGCTGCCGCCGGCGACCTTCTCCGGCGGCGAGCAGCAGCGCGTCAACATCGCGCGCGGCTTCATCACCGAGCATCCGATCCTGTTGCTCGACGAGCCGACCGCTTCGCTTGACGCCCGCAATCGCGATGTCGTGGTCGAGCTCATCGCCGCCAAGAAAGCGGCGGGCGTTGCGCTCCTCGGCATCTTCCACGACCTCGACGTGCGCGACGCGGTCGCCGATCGCGTCATCGACGTCACCGCCTTCGCCGCCGGAAAGATCGCCGCATGAGCAAAAAACTCTCGGAGGCGCCGCTGATCCATCCGACGGCGCAGGTCGAAAACTCGACCCTCGGCCGCTGGACCGAGATCGCCGAGCGCAGCCGCGTCGCCGAATGCGACCTTGGCGACTATTCCTACATGATGCAGGACTGCGCCGTCTGGTGCGCCACCATCGGCAAGTTCTCCAACATCGCGGCGAGCGTGCGCATCAACGCCACGAACCATCCGACCTGGCGGCCGACGCTGCATCACTTCACCTATCGCGCGTCCGACTATTGGGACGACGCCGAGCATGAAAGCGAGTTTTTCGCGCAGCGCCGCGCCAGGCGCGTCACCATCGGCCACGACACCTGGCTCGGCCACGGCTCGACCGTCCTGCCGGGCGTCATCGTCGGCGATGGCGCGGCCGTCGGCGCCGGCGCCGTGGTGTCGAAGGATGTCGCGCCCTACACCATCGTCGGCGGCGTGCCGGCGAAACCGATCCGCGAGCGCTTCGACCGCCGCACCGCCGAGCGGTACCAGGTCTTAGCCTGGTGGGACTGGGACCATGCAACACTGCGCGCCGCGCTCGACGATTTCCGAGAGCTGTCGGCCGAGGCGTTTTTGGAGAAATACGGCGGCTGATTTCGGTGAATGGTTAACGGTGAATGGTCAATAGTGAATGGCAACGAAGCCCTTCTTTCTCACCATTCACCATTCACCATTCACCATTCACCATTCACCATTCACATCCTTGACACATGACTCGGACAAGAGCCGATCTCGCCCAGGAGATCGCCATGCTCGCCACTGTTAGACCCTCGCTCGCCGGATTTTTCGAAGGCTCCAACCCCACGCCGCCGGTCCATCTCGGCACCCGTTACGACGCGTCGGGCAACTTCCTGCCCGAACCGGGCAACACCTTTGTCTGCCATCTGGTCGAGGGCTCGCCTTCACAAGCTGCCATCATCGAGGTCCGCGAGCGCATGCTGGCCATGCCGGATGCCGATCGGCTCGCCTTCACGCCGATCTCCAGCCTGCATATGACGCTCTTCCAGGGCATCATCGAATATCGCCGCCGCCTTCCTTACTGGCCTTCGGACGTGCCGCTCGATACCAGCATCGACGGTATGACCCGCCTCTATCTCGAGCGCCTGCAAGGCTTCGAGGGCCACGGTCCCTTCAAGGTGAAGATTGTCGACGTCGTGCCGACCGGCCTCACCGTCGCCGGCGCCACCGAAGAAGACCGCCAGGTCCTGAAAGCCTGGCGCGATGCGCTGTCTGTGCCGTTCGGCTACCGTCATCCGGACCACGACACCTATGTCTTCCACATCACCTTTGCCTATCAGCTCCGCCGCCTCGATCGAGCTGAAGGCTCCTGCCTTCTGCAGCTTCAAGGACATGAAGCATTTCGAGGAATTGCTGGTGCTTGGCTAGCGGTTCTGCACGGGGATTTTGAAAAGTTGCCGTTTGTTGACGGGCACGATTTGGCTGAAGCCTTCCAACCTCGTCATTCCAGGGCGAAGCAGCCGCGAAGCGGCGTCGCGGAGACCCTGGAATCCATTCCGTGACCCTCGTCGAAGAGTGCGGCGGAGCAGAATTCTGCACCGCAGCAGCGCCCATGCGTCACGGAATGGATCCTCGGGTCTGCGCGCGTCGCTCCGCTCCTTGCTCCGCCCGTGGATGACGACTGGGGTGGACGTTTCGGCCAATCTCTTACGCATGCCGCCCGCCAACACAAACATAGCCGGCCCGGTCGAAATCCATGTGCCGGGGAATTAGCGCCCGAAGCCTGTGACTCGTAACAAAAATGACATCAATCCGACACCCCAGCTTCATCGGGCTGCGCTAGCGAAGGTTAACGGACCCTCGAAACCGCGACGTACCGGAGTTTTGCCATGTCAGCATCATCGGCCACGCTCGAAATCCGCGGCGTAACCCGACGATTTGGCAAGAACACCGCTGTCAGCGACATCAACATCTCGATCCCGCGCGGTCAGATGGTCGGTATCATCGGCCGCTCCGGCGCCGGGAAGTCCACGCTGCTGCGCATGATCAATCGTCTCATCGATCCCAGCCAGGGATCGATTTTTTTTGACGGCGCCGAGGTCTCCTCCCTGCAGGGCTCGCCGCTGCGCCGCTGGCAGCGCGACTGCGCCATGATCTTCCAGCAGTTCAACCTCGTGCCGCGCCTCGACGTCTTGACCAATGTGCTGCTCGGCCGCCTCAACCATCGCTCCACGGTTTCCAACCTGCTCGGCATGTTCACGCGCACCGAATGCGCGGAGGCGGTGGCCGCGCTCGAGCGCCTCGACATCGCACGCACCGCGCTGCAGCCGGCCGGCACGCTGTCCGGCGGCCAGCAGCAGCGTGTCGCGATCGCCCGCGCCATGATGCAGCAGCCGAAAGTGCTTCTGGCCGACGAGCCGATCGCCTCGCTCGACCCGCTCAACGCCAAGGTGGTGATGGATTCGCTGCGCGACATCAATCTGCGCGAAGGCATCACCGTCGTCACCAATCTGCACACGCTGGACACCGCCCGCGCCTATTGCGGCCGCATCATCGGCATGGCCGCCGGCAAGGTCGTCTTCGACGGCGCCCCGCAAGACCTCGACCGCGACGCCGTGAGCACCGTCTACGGCGCCGACGCCAGCGGCGCCGAGATCTCCGAGGCCATTACGTCGACCAGCGTGACCATCAGGCCGAAGATCACCGCATCCGCCGGACCGCTCGAACCCGCCTTCCCTGGCTACTGAGTCCATTGCCCCGACCCCAGTCGGTCCGGGCAAATCGTGGATTTCGGCAGAGCAACCCGGATCGCCCGCCAGCGTCAAAGGCAAGACTTGAAAAATCAGAACGCCGGCGCGCAGCCGGAACAACAGGAGAGAGAGCAAATGTTCAGGAAGATGGTTTTTGGAGCGGTTTCGCTGCTCGCCATGGCCGCAAGCGCCGCGCACGCCGCCGATATCAAGGAATTCCGCGTCGGCATCCTCGGCGGTGAAAACGAGACCGACCGTCTGCGCAACTATCAGTGCCTCGCCGACCACCTGAAGTCGGAATTCGGCTTCGAGAAGGTTTCGCTGTTCCCGGCCGCCGACTATGACGGCGTCATCCAGGGCCTGCTCGGCGGCACGCTTGATTTCGCCGAACTCGGCGCGTCCGGCTACGCCAGCGTCTATCTGAAGGACCCGAAGGCGGTCACCCCGATCCTCACCACCAAGCAGACCGACGGCTCGACCGGCTATTACTCGGTTGGCCTGGCGCTGAAGACCTCCGGCATCACCGACATCAAGTCGGCCAAGGGCAAGAAGCTCGGCTATGCCGATCCGGATTCGACCTCGGGCTACCTGATCCCGCTGACCCAGATTCCGAAGGACACCGGCGCTTCCAACGAGACCTACTTCGCCTCGACCCAGTTCAACGGCGGCCACGAGAACAACATCCTGGCCGTGCGCGACGGCAAGGTCGACGTGGCGGTGGACGACTCCTCGGGCATCGGCGACTTCAAGAACGGCTACACCTCGGGCACCTTCCACAAGGAAGTCGCCAAGGGCGCGGTCGACCCGAACGACTTCGTCGAAGTGTGGCGCTCGGGCCTGATCCCGAACGGTCCGCTGGTTGTCCGCACCGCGCTGGGCGACGACATGACCGCCAAGCTCACCGCTTTCTTCACCGCCCTGCCGGCCAAGGACAAGGCCTGCTTCGAAGGCATCGAGGGTGGCGACTTCACCGGCTACGTCCCCGTGAAGCCTGACTTCTACAACGTCATCGTCGAAGCCCGCAAAGCCGCTATCGGCGGCTAAAGGCATCAGGAAAGGGCGGCGTCGCAAAAACGCCGCCCTTTTTGCATTCACGTCATGACCCTTTCGACAACGATCCATTCCGACGCCACCCGCCAGCAGGCCGACGCCTGGCGGCGCCAGACGTCGCTGCGCCGCTTCTACACGGCGCTTGCCGTCGGCCTGCTGCTTGTCGCCATGTTCGCGACCATGTGGTTCGCCGACGAGGCCAATGCCGGCCACTTTTTCGACCGGCTGCCGCACATCCTCGATTTCTTGAGCTGGCTGGTCCCGAAGGACTGGAACGACGTTTGGCGTGCGCTGTTCGACATCGCCTCGCCCAGCGACAAGGGAACGCAGGAATTCAACTTCCCGCTCGGCCGCGTCTATGTCTGGAGCGGCTTCTACATCCCCGAATATTTCGAGCTGATGCTGACGACCGTGAACGTGGCGCTGGTCTCGACCTTCATCGGCTTCGTCTTCGCCGTACCTTTCTCCTTCATCGCCGCGCGCAACCTGACGCCGAGCCCGATCCTGCGGCTCGTCGTCAAGCGCCTCATGGAACTGCTGCGGGCCTTTCCCGAGATCGTCATTGCCGGCCTGTTCGCGGCCATCGTCTCGATCGGCCCGGTCGCGGCCATCATCGCCATCGGCCTGCATTCGATCGGCGCGCTGGGCAAGCTCTTCTACGAGATCAACGAGAACATCGACATGCGCCCGGAGGAGGGCCTGCGCGCGGTCGGCGCCAACTGGTTCGAGCGCGTGCGCTTCGCCGACCTGCCGCAGGTGCTGCCCAATTTCATGTCCTATACGCTGCTCCGGATCGAGATCAACGTGCGCATCTCGACCATCATGGGCGCGGTCGGCGGCGGCGGCATTGGCGAGGAGCTGAAGCTTGCCATCTCGCGCGGCTTCGGCGCCAAGACGCTGGCGCTGGTGCTCCTGCTCTTCGTCACCATCATCCTCGTCGACCAGTTCTCCGCCTGGCTGCGCCGCAAGCTCGTCGGCGAGCAGGCTTTCCTGATGAGCGCGTGAAATGGCCGCCATGACCGCCGACGAAATCAGCGCCATCGAAAACCGCCACCCGCAGATCTTCCAGCGGCCGGCCTACAAGCGCTTCTGGCCGCTGCTGCTGGTCGCGGGCACGGTGCTCTAT
>NZ_RZSA01000438.1:0-5177 GCF_003998075.1 Mesorhizobium sp. M2A.F.Ca.ET.037.01.1.1
AGACGGTGAGGATGCTCGCCACCGCCGCGCAGAAGCCGCTCAGCACATAGGTGAAGGACACGTAGAACGGCACGCTGATGCCCGCCGCGCGCGCCGCTTCCGGGTGTCCGCCGACGGCGTAGAGCCTGAGCCCGAACGACGTGCCGTGAACGACCACGATCATGATGGCGGAGAAGACGATCAGCGCCCAGGCAAGCGCGGAGATGCCGAGGAAGCTGCCCGACACCAGCACGCCGAGCAGCGGGGAGGATGCGCCGACGACCGTGTTCTGGGTGAGGGTGAGTTCCATGCCGGCCGCGACATTGAGCACGGCAAGTGTTGCGAGCAGCGGCAGGATGCCGAGCCCGACCACGGCAAGGGCGTTCAGCGCGCCGACCGCCATGCCGACGGCAATGGCCGCGATCACCGAGAGGAAATCGCCATAGCCCATCGACAGAAGCGTCGCATAGATCGCGGCGCAAAGCCCCATATTGGCGGCGATCGAAAGGTCGATGCCACCTTCGGTGACGTCGGAGCCGCCGCCGATGATGACGGCGGTCATGCCATAGGCGAGCACGCCCAGGATCGCCGACTGCTCGACGACGTTGATCAGGTTGAAGGTCGAGGTGAAGCCCGGCGCGAAGACGACGAAATAAGCCATGATCGCGGCGAAGGCGGCGATCGCGCCGAGCCGCACGACGAGCGCGCCGAAGCGGCGGCCGGCGCTCTTGGCCGCGGCCTGCTTTTCGTCGGAAACACCGACGTCTGTGTGGAGGACAGTCGCGCTCATGCAGCCACTCCATCCATGGTCGAACGTGCGCCCGACGAAGCCGCCAGCAGCACATCGCTGTTCATCGCAGAACCGGAGAAGCTGCCGGCAAGCCGGCCGCGATAGACGACCAGCACGCGGTCGCAGACGCCGACCAATTCGAGCAGGTCGGAGGACAGAAGCAGGATCGCCGCGCCCTCGCCCGCCAGCCGATTGAGAAGATTGTAGATCTCGACCTTGGCGCCGACATCGACGGCCACCGTCGGCTCGTCCAGCACATAGACGCGCGACTGGCAGCTCAGCCATTTGGCGATCGCCACCTTCTGCTGGTTGCCGCCGGAGAGCTCGCGCACCAGCGCGTCGCGATGCGGTGTCTTGATCGACAGCTCCTTGATCAGACTGTCCACCGCCTGGTTCTCGCTGCCGCGGCTGACCAACCCGCTCTTGGAATAGCGGCGCAGGCTGGCCAGGGAAATGTTCTCGCGCACCGAAAGGCCGAGCGCCACGCCATGGGCGCGGCGGTCTTCCGGCAGCATGGCGATGCCGTCGCGCACCGCTTTGACGGGCGTCGACAGGGCAAGCTCCCTCCCCTCGACCTTGACCCGGCCGCCCTCGGCAGTCTTGAGGCCGAACAGGCACTGGACGATCTCCTTGGCGCCTGAGCCGAGCAGGCCGGTGAGGCCGACGATCTCGCCGGCGCGGACGTTGAAACCGATATTCTCGAAGCTGCCGCCGAGACGAAGCTTGGAAACCTCCAGCACCGGCGCGCCTAAATTGACCGAGCGCTTCGGGAACATCTCGCCGACATCGCGGGCGATCATCATCGCAATGATCTCGTCGATCGGCGTCTGACGCGGGTCGACCGTGCCGACATCGGTGCCGTTGCGCATCACGGTGACGCGGTCGCAGAGCTTCTCGATTTCCTGCATGTAGTGGGAGATGAAGACCACGGCGATGCCGTCGTCGCGCAGCCGGCGCAGCACGTCGAACAGGCTGTCGACCTCGCGCTTGACGAGCGCCGCCGTCGGCTCGTCGAGCACCAGCACCGAGGCTTTTTGCGCCAAGGCGCGGGTGATCTGCACGACCTTCTGCTGCGCCGTGGTGAGATCTTTCACAAGCGTTCCGGCCGGCAGTTCCATGCCGAAGAAGCGCTTCAGCAGGTCCGCGGCCCTGCGCTCCATGGCGCGGCGGCTTACGAACGGGCCAAGGCCGATCTCATGGCCGAGGAACACGGCCTCGCCGACCGTCGCGGTAGGCACCAGCAGCCTGTCCTGGTGGATGAAGTGCACGCCGAGCTTTTCGACCGAGGCCGGTGTCAGCGAAGTTACGGTCTCGCCGTTGATGAGGATCGAGCCGCTGTCCGGCTTGATGATGCCGGCCAGCACCTTGATGATGGTCGACTTGCCCGCGCCGTTCTGGCCGACAAGGCCGAGGATCGAGCCGCGCGCGATCTCGAGGTTCGCGTTTTCCAAGGCGCGTACCGGACCGAACCGTTTCGAAATGCCTGTCATCGATACAGCAATGTCACGCTTTGCTGTCTGCATGGCCGTCAATCCTGGTTGGATGTGACGGGCAGCCACATGGGCGCGGCTGCCCGCCGTTTCGTTCCGTCCTATTTAACGCCAGCCTTCTCGGCGGCGTCGAGGAACGGCTTTCCTTTTTCGACGGCATTTTCCTTGTTGATCAGCACCGAAGGCACGAAAGTGAAGGGCGGCACCTTCTGGCCGGCCAGATATTTCGCGGCATTGTCGACCGAGGTCTTGCCGATCTCATAGGGCTGCTGCGCCGCGACCGCGCCGGCCGGCGACTTCGGATCCATCACCATCTTGATGACTTCAGGGCTGCCGTCGATGCCGTAGGTCTTGACCTCGTTGCGGCCGGCGGCTTCGACCGCCTGCGTGGCGCCGATCTGCGGCACGTCCCAGCAGGCCCAGACCGCGCCGATCGAACCCTTCTCGGGCGACTTGGTCAGCATGTCGGTGACGTTGGAATAGGCGCTCTGCACCGTGTTCGGAATGACGTCGCGCAGCTCGGGCTCGACGATCTTCACATCCGGGAACGAGGTCAGCACATATTTCAGCTGATCGTAGCGGATCTTGCAGACCGGCACGCTGTAGAAGCCGTTGAAGACCAGCACATTGCCCTTGCCGCCCATGTCGGCGACCATCTGCAGCGCGATCTCGGCGCCGATATTGTAGTTGTTGGAGGTGGTGTTGTTGATGGCGTGCGGCGTCGCGGTATCGACCGTGAACAACGGGATGCCGGCGTCGCGGATCTTCTGCAGCCACGGGTTCAGCACTTCGAGATTGCCGAGCTGCTCGATGATCGCGTCCGGCTTCTGCGCGATCAGCGTCTGCAGCTGCGCGATCTGCTGCTGGTCCTTGCGGCCGGCGTCGAGCGCGATGACTTCACCGCCGAGCTCCTTGACGCGGTCCTGGATGCCTTTGAAGGCCATCAGGTCCCAATAATGGTCGGTGCCGATGGCGGAGACGCCGATGCGCTTGCCTTTGAGCGACAGTTCCTCAGCGCTGGCGCCCGAGATGGCGGCCAGGCTGCAAGCCGCCGCCAACCCCAGAGCGAGCGCCTTGACGAGGCCTTTCATCGAATTTGTCATTTCATTTCCTCCCTTGTTGATCGCTCCGGGCCTTCCCGGAGGATATGCGAAACAGTCAGTTGCTGCTCCTCAGGCAGCGGCGTCATTGTCGCGCAGGCCGTAGCTCGCCATGCGCTTGATGACGTTTTCGATCTCCTCGTCGGACAGGATTGGCGGCTCGCCGATCTGCAGGGCGCCGTGATACTGGCGCGCCAGCGTCTCGACCTCGACGGCCAGCCACATCGCCTGGGCGAGGCTCGACCCGACGGCGATCATGCCGTGCTGGGCAAGCAGGCAGGCCTTGCGGCCGCGCAATGCCTCCACCGCGTGCGCCGAAAGCTCCGCCGTGCCGAAGGTGGCGTAGGGTGCGCAACGAATGTCGCTGCCGCCGGCGACCGCGACCATGTAATGGATCGCCGGTATCTTCCGGCCCATGATGGCGATCGTCGTGCAATAGGTCGGATGCGCGTGGACGACTGCGTTGATCTCGGGCCGCGCCTTCATGATGTCGAGATGGAAACGCCATTCGCTGGATGGCGGCAGGCGTCCGTCGACCTCGCCGTCCCAGCTCATGAAGACGATGTCCTCGGGCACCAGCGTGTCATATGGCGTGCTCGTCGGCGAGATCAGCATGCCCTCGCCATGGCGGCAGCTGATGTTGCCTGATGTGCCCTGGTTGATGCCGAGTGCGTTCATCTCGATGCAGGCGTCGATGATGGCCTGGCGCACATCTCGGTCCGAAACGGTCATGCGATATTCCAATCCTTGCTCAGTCCGTCACCAGGCCGTGTAGCCGCCATCGATCGACAGGATCGCGCCCGTCACGTAGCTCGAGGCCGGCGACGCCAGGAACAGGATCGCCGAAGCGATCTCCTGCGGCGTGCCCAGCCGGCCCATCGGCGTCATGTCGATCCAGGTGTTGAAGAGTTCGGGACGCTCGCGCATCTTCAGCGTCATGTCGGTGCCGACATAGCCCGGCGCCAGCGCGTTGACGCGCACGCCTGACTTCGCCCACTCGACCGCAAGCGCCTTGGTCATCATGTGCACGGCGCCCTTGCTCACCATGTAGGACGGCGCGGTCTGCGGACGGTTGATGATCAGCCCCGACATGGAACCCAGATTGACGATCGAGCCCTTCTTGCGGTCGACCATCGAACGGCCGAAGGCGCGCGAGGCCCAGTAGACGCCGTTGACGTTGACATCCATCACCAGGCGCCATTCTTCGTCCGGCGTGTCGAGCGCGGTGTTGAGGCGCGCGATGCCGGCGCTGTTGACCAGGATATCGACCTGGCCGAAATCCGCGGCGACTGCGGTTGCCGTCGCCTCGACGGCTTGCGGATCGGTAACGTTCAACACGCGGCCATCGACGCTCGCGACGCCAGCGGCCTGGAGCGCCTCGGCAGCGGCCTTCAGCCCATCCGCATTCATGTCGAGCAGGACGATCCTCGCGCCGCAAGTCCCCAGCGCCTTGGCGGCCTCGAGACCGATGCCGCTGGCGCCGCCGGTGACGACGGCAACCTCGCCCGTCAGGTCGAATTGCGACCGGTAATCCATGCACGTCCTCCATCAGGACAGGCTTGAGCGCGGGCAAAACGCTGCCCTCGCCGCCGAAGCGGCGCCGCAAGCCGGCCGTCCTGATAATGCCTCCGGGGTCAGGCTCCTCCCGACCCCATGACAGGGACGTTACAGAAGCTTCCCGGGTCCGTCAATCTGGTTATAACCAGAAAACGGAATCTTTTTTGGATGTGCGCAATTCAGGTGCGATCGACACCGTTCACCGTCGCCGACGGCTGCTCGACCGCCATGTGGATGCGGGCGACAGAGGAGTTGTAGAAG
>NZ_RZSA01000439.1:0-5176 GCF_003998075.1 Mesorhizobium sp. M2A.F.Ca.ET.037.01.1.1
GCGCTGCTCGGCCGCGACGACATCGGCCATCTCGCCCCTGGCATGAGCGCTGATTTCATCGCGGTGAGGCGCGACCAGCTCGGCCTGTCGGGAACCGGACGCGACCCGCTCGCGGCGCTGGTGCTTTGCGGGCCCTTCCGCGTCGACTATTCCTATATCAACGGCAGGGAGATCATCGGCAAGGGCGCGTTCCGGTCCTTCGACGTCGAGGAGGCTCTTGCCGACCACCGCGCAGTGATGAACAGGATATACAACCAGTAGAGGGAGACGGGCATGGCCATGCAAGCCGAGAAGGCTGCTCTCGACCAGTGGTACTGCATAGAGGCGCTGGACGACATTCCGGTCGGCGCGATGCGCAACAGGTTGCTGGGCGTCGATCTCAGCGTCAGCCGCGATGCCGGCGGCAAGGTTGTCGTCACGCGCGCGGGCGACAGCGAGGCTTTGCCGATACGCGAACGCTACGGCTATTTGTGGGTGACGCTCGGCGCGCCCGAACGCGACGTCCTGCCGATCCCCGAGACGCAAGAGGACGACCGGCGCTGGGTGATCTGCGGCGCGGTCTCGGTCAGGGCCTCGGGGCTCAGGATCGTCGAGAACTTCCTCGACATGGCGCATTTCCCCTTCGTTCACACCGACATCCTCGGCGCCGAGCCGCATACGGAGGTGCGGCACTACACGACAGAGATCCGTCGCGACGTCGACGAGGTCTGGGCGACCAATTGCGAGTTCTTCCAGCCGCAGGCGGCGCTGTCCGCGACCGGAGGCATCATGACGCAGTACATGTACCGCGTCGCCAATCCCTTCGCGGTCATGCTCTACAAGACATGCCCGAACTCGGCGAACCGCTGGGACGTCATCTGCCTGTTCGTCCAGCCGGTCGAGCCGGACCGCTGCCGGGCTCATCCGGTGATGTTCCTGATCGATGACGTCTCGACGACGGCAGCGCTCGTCCAGTTCCAGCAGCTCATCTTCCTGCAGGACCGGATCATTTTGGAGAACCAGCGGCCGCGGCTTCTGCCGCTCGAGCCCCGCGCCGAAATCCCCACCCGCGCGGACGCCTCCTCGGTGGCCTACCGCCGCTGGCTGAAGGAAAAGGGCATCGTCTACGGCACCACGGCCATGGCCGCGTGAGCGGCAGCCTGGCCGCGCGAAGGCAACATGACCGACCTCAAGGGCAAGACATTGCTCGCCTCCGGCTTCCACGCGCCGGAGCGCGGCAGCATAGACGAGCTTCGCGACGCGCTGATCGCGGTTCGCGAGGACGGCGTCATCGCCTCCGTGCTGAGGCCGGGCGACGAAGCCTATGAGGCCGCCGTCAGCGCGGCGGCCAGGGCAGGGACGCTCGTCCGGCTGCCGAAGGGCCACTATCTGCTGCCCGGGCTTGTCGACCTGCACGTGCACGCGCCGCAATACCCTCAGCTCGGCCAGGCGCTTGACGTGCCGCTGGAGGTCTGGCTGCACAAGTACACCTTTCCGCTTGAGGCGCGTTACGCCGACGTCGCGTTTGCCCGGCGCAATTACGGCCTGCTGGTCGAAGACCTGCTCGCCAACGGCACGACGACCGCGCTCTATTTCGCCACCATCCACCGCGACGCGACCCGCATCCTCGTCGACGCCTGCCTAGAGCGCGGCCAGCGCGCCCTGGTCGGCAAGGTGGTCATGGACAACGCCGACCAGTGCCCCGACTACTATCGCGACGCCTCCGCGCAAGCGGCGGTCGACGGCGCGGCCGAGCTGATCGACTATGTCCGCGCGCACCCGGACAACGGGCACGGCCTGGTCCGTCCGGTGGTGACACCGCGTTTCATCCCCGCATGCACGGATGCCTCGCTCGTCGAGCTGGGAGCGCTCGCGAAGAGCTGCGGCTGCCATGTGCAGACGCATTGCTCGGAGAGCGACTGGGAGCATGGCTACGTGCTGGAGCGGTACGGCGTGACCGACACCGCGGCCCTCGACCGGTTCGGGCTGCTTGGCCGATTGAGCGTGCTCGCGCATGCCAACTTCATCACGCCGGACGACATGGACACGATCCGGGTGCGCCGTTCGGCGGTCGCCCACTGCCCGCTCTCCAACGCCTACTTCGCCAATGCAGTCTTTCCGCTGAAGGCAGCGCTGGAGAAGGGGCTCATTGTCGGGCTCGGAACCGACATTTCGGGCGGGCCGAGCGCCTCGCTCTTCGACGGCATGCGCGGCGCGGTCATGGCATCACGCATGCTGGAGACCGGCACCGACCCCGACGTGCCGCCGGAAAAGCGGAGCAGCCGGAGGGCCGCGCGGATCGATTTCCGCGACGCCTTCCACCTCGCAACCGCCGCGGGCGGGACCGCGCTCGACCTGCCGGTCGGGCAGTTCGCGGCGGGCTATCATTTCGATGCCTGCGTCATCGACACCCAAGCCGTGGGCGGCACGATCAGGCTGCTGCAGGAAGACCTCGACCGTGGCGAAGGCATCCTGCACAAGATCGTCTACACTGCGTCCAGGACGAACATCGCAATCGTCTGGGTAGGCGGCCGCGCTGTGGCCGGCGGGTTCCCTTCGTAGATACGATTTCAATTCTGTAGCCAATATCGGATGGAACGGATACCCAATCGACCCGCTGCTTCAATGGGTTACAAGACGTAATCGCGCCCGACCAGTTCACGGCCTCGATCACACGGTCGCAGACCGATTACTGCACCTTCTTGAACAACTTCTGGAAGATGAGCTGGCCCCAAGCGCGGCCACGTGCCTGCACCAGCGCTCCGCCTCGTTGAGCTTTCCTAACGTCTCGTCTTGCGCCACGCCTCATACTCACCGCGGGCATCATCGTGCAGCGGATAATAGCGCTG
This sequence comes from Mesorhizobium sp. M2A.F.Ca.ET.037.01.1.1, assembly GCF_003998075.1. NCBI lineage: Bacteria > Pseudomonadati > Pseudomonadota > Alphaproteobacteria > Hyphomicrobiales > Phyllobacteriaceae > Mesorhizobium > Mesorhizobium sp. M2A.F.Ca.ET.037.01.1.1. The sequence continues at coordinate 2,829 of NZ_RZSA01000439.1, forward strand.
CAAGGGCGCGCCCTGCATGAGCTTCTCTCGGGAAAACTCTTCCCAGTCATGATGCTTCTGCGCCTCCTCGATCACCATGGGCGCCATCGAGACGGGAACCACTACGGCCCCGTCATCGTCGGCGACGATGATGTCGCCGGGGATCACCGTGACGCCGCCGCAGGCGATCGGGACGTTGACGGCATTGGGATAGATGCTGGTCTGCACATGATAGTTGGGCGTCCAGCCGCGCAGCCATAGCGGCAGGTCGAGCTTCTCGACATTGGGCCGGTCGCGCATGCATCCGTCGATGACAATGCCCGCGCCGCCCCGGCCCTTGAAATAGGTCGACATCATGTCGCCGAAGACGCCCGATCTCATGTCGCCGCGCGCGTCGACCACGACCACGTCGCCTTCCTGCGCGTGGTAGAGCACATGCCGGTGCAACTGCGTTTCCGGATCGGCATATTCGCCTTCGTTGAAGAGGTCCGGCCGCTGCGGCAGGAACTGCAGCGTCAGCGCCGGTCCGACGATCGACTTGCCGTGGTTCTGCGCCACCGGGCCGACCATGTGCGGGCTGCGGAAGCCCATATGGCCTAGCGTGCCGGCAACCGTCGCGGCGCCGATCTCCTTCAGCGCTTCGATCAGGTCCTTGGACGGTCGCGTGATGTCGGTTGTATGCGTCATTGTCGGACTCCGGGTGAGATGGACTACCAGTTGGTGACGGAACCGTCGCGGCGCTTGAGATGCGGCGCCTCCCAGAAGCGAAAACTCTGCGCCTGGATCGCCGCCTCGTTGACCTCGACGCCCAGCCCCGGCAGATCGCCGACAGGGTAATGGGTGCCGTCCAGCCGCGGTTGCACGGGAAAAAACTCGGAATTGTCGAAGCCCAGCTTCCTTTCGGGCACCCTGGTTTCGAGCCAGGCGAAGTTGGGCACCGCGGCGCCCAGATGGATGGTCGCGGCCGTGCACACCGGGCCAAGCGGATTGTGTGGCATCAGGTCGACATAATGCGCTTCGCTCCAGCCGGCGACCTTCATCGTCTCGGTGAGCCCGCCGACATTGCAGACATCGAGTCGGTTGAATTGGTGGATGCCGCGCTCGATATAGGGCAGGAACTGCCACTTGCTGGCAAACTCCTCGCCGATGGCGAAGGGGATGTCGGTCATCCCGCGCAGGCTCTCATAGGCCTCCGGCGCTTCGTCGCGGATCGGCTCCTCGAGAAAATCGAGCACGCCGCGGCCAAGCTTGCCGCAGAAGCTCGCCGCCTCGGCCACCGACAGCCGATGATGATAGTCGATGCCGAGCACCACGTCGTCACCCAGCGCCTCGCGCGCCTTGTTCAGCATGCTAGCGGTGGGACCTATCGACTCGCGCGGCTCGAAAATGTCCCTGCTGCTTTGTCCGGCGGGGAAGAAGCGGATCGCCTGCCATCCTTCGGCATGCAGTTCGCGCGCTCGTTCGATGGCGGCGTCGCCCTCGGCCTCGTCTCCGGTCGAGGCGAAGGTGGGGATGCGATCACGCTGCTTGCCGCCGAGCAGCTCGTAGACCGGCACGCCTAGCGCCTTGCCCTTGATGTCGTGAAGCGCGATGTCGATCGCGGAGATCGCCGCCTGCAGAACCCGCCCGCCTTCGAAATACTGGCTGCGATAGAGTTCTTGCCAGATCCGGCCGATCTGCATGGCGTCGCGGCCGATGAGAAATTCGCGATAGTGCTCGACCGCACCGGCCACGGCCTTCTCGCGACCGCTCAGGCCGCTCTCGCCCCAGCCGAAGATGCCCTGGTCGGTCTCAACCTTGACGAGCATCTGGTTACGGGTCCCGACCCACACCGGGTAGGGCTTGATCGCGGTGATCTTCATCTTCGTCGTCATTCCCCCTCATGTCTCATGCGTTCGCCGTCTCAACTGGCCTCGAGCGCCATTTCCGTTTCGCTGTCGAACAGGTGCATGCGCTCCTGGTCGAACTCGAGCCAGATCTGCTCGTCGGGTGCGACGGCGACGTTGGGGGACACGCTGATATTGACGATGGCGCCGGAGAGGAACGCCTGCACGAAGGTGACGTCTCCGGTCGGCTCCACCGTATAGGCCTTGGCCGGAATAGCGCTGGGAACCGCGCTCTTGTGCAGCTTGATCGTCGAATGTCGCGCGCCGAGCACGACCTTCCTGGTGGTCGCTTTCTGGACCTTGCGCGCATTGCGTTGCGACAGCTCAAGACTCCAGCCTTCCGCGCTCGTCAGGACGGCGCCGCCATTTGCCGTCGACCCCTCCAGCGGAATAAGGCTCATCGCCGGACTGCCGACGAAGCTCGCGACGAACATATTGGCGGGATGGGCGGAAACCTGCGCCGGCGAATCATATTGCTGCCGG
>NZ_RZSA01000043.1:0-13726 GCF_003998075.1 Mesorhizobium sp. M2A.F.Ca.ET.037.01.1.1
GCACCCGTACCGCGCCCGCCTGGTGCTCGCCGTCGAGCGCGATCGAGGCGAAATCGTTGCGCAGCTCGAAGGGAACCGCCATCGTCGCCGTGGCGGCGGCTTCGCCCGGCGCGAAGGTCAGCGTCGCGTCGGCGATGCGGCGGCCCTTGTCGTCGAAGGCGCCGGCGGTGACCTGCGCCGGCGCCGGATTGCCCGGCGCGCGGATAGCGGTCAAAGCGAAACCGTCGACCTGGTTGTCGGCGCTAGTCAGGCCGGTCACCGAGGGCCGGTCGGACGTGGCCCAGACCAGCCGCTTCGCGTTCTTTTCGAGCAGCGTCTTGAAAGCGGCTTCGTCGCCTTTGGCGGCAAGGCCATCGGCGAGCACCGCGACGCTGGCGCCCGGCAGGCGCTCCAACGCGGCGGCGACGCGGGCATAGACGGCGGGCCTGTCGGTGGGGATCGGCCGCGGCTTGGCGGCGCGCAGATGGTCGAGCGCGGCTGAGGCATCGAAGGGGCCGATCTCGGCGTTGGGCTTCTCGGCAGTGAAGGCGATGACGATCGGCACGCCGTTCGATCCGGCGTCGGCGATCAGCCGCTCGGCGGTGGCGACGCGCTTGCCCCAGTCAGCGGCGCTTGCCCAGCTGTTGTCGATGACAAGCGCCAGGGCGGAACCTTCCGCCGGCAGCTTTTCGCGCGGATTGAAGACCGGCTCGGCCAGCGCCATCACGACAAGCGCCGCCATGAGCAGCCGAAGCAGCGTCAGCCACCACGGGCTTTGCTGCGGGGTTTCCTCGCGTCGGAGGACCCGGGCCAGGATTTTCAGCGGCGGGAAAACTTCCGTCTGCGGCTTGGGCGGGGTGAGCCTGAGCAGCCACCAGATCACCGGCAGCGCCACAAGGCCCCACAGCACCATGGGCGCCCCGAAGGAAAGCGGCAGCCAGCTCATGCGACCGCCTTTCCAGTGGCCTGCGGGGGGTGACCTCTATCGGCCAGCCCTGCATGACCTTTGTCGGCCAGCCCTGCATGACTGCCGTCGGCGGTCATTGCCATGTGGACGCGCACCAGCGCTTCGGAGGCGAGCCGGTCCGTGTGATTGACGGTAAAGCTCCAGCCGAGGCGCTTGCACCATGCGGCCAGCTCATCGCGGCGGGCCCGGTAAAGCAGGCGGTATTCCTCGGCCAGCATCTCGGCGCGACCGGCGGTCAGCTTGTCGCCGGTCTCGGGATCGGTGAACTCGGTGCGGCCGGCATAGGGGAAGGGTTCCTCGGCCGGGGCGGCGACCTCGATAAGGTGCGCGCGCACGCCATGGCGGGCAAGCACCTCGAGCCAGGCCATGGTTTCCTCGACCGGGTCGAGGAAATCGCTGACGAGCACGATGTCGCAGAAGCGGCGGATGGCCGACAGGTCAGGTTTGGCCGGCAGCGCGGCGGCGTGGCTCAGCTGGGCGGCGATGCGCTCGGCGCCGTTGCGGGCGGTGAACGGGTCGGTCAGGCCCGGCCAGGCGATGCGCTCGCCGCTGCGCGACAAAAGCTCGGCCAAGGCGAGCGCCAGCACCAGCGCGCGCGATTCCTTGGAAACGCCAGCGCCGGCCGATTTGTAGAGCATGGAAGGCGAGGGGTCGGCCCAGAGCCAGACGGTGTGCGCGGCTTCCCATTCGCGGTCGCGCACATAGGTATGGTCGTCTCTGGCCGAGCGGCGCCAGTCGATGCGCGAGGAATCGCCTTCGACATAAGGCCGGAACTGCCAGAAATTCTCGCCGATGCCGCGCTTGCGACGGCCGTGCCAACCGGCGATCACCGTATTGACGATGCGCCGCGCCTCGACCAGCAGGTCCGGCACCAGTGAAGCCCGCAACCGGCCGCGGGCGAGCGCGTCGCGCGTCGCAACCGGTGCCTGGACCTCGCCTATTCGACCCATCAGATGCCTTTTGCCAGCTTCGCCACCACGTCGCGCACCGAAGTGCCTTCGGCGCGGGCGGCGAACGTCAGCGCCATGCGGTGCTGCAGCACCGGTTCGGCCAAGGCGCGGACGTCGTCCACCGACGGCGCCAACCTTCCATCATATAGGGCGCGGGCGCGGGTGCACAGGTTCAGCGCCTGGCTGGCGCGGGGGCCCGGCCCCCAGGCGACATGCTTGTCCGTCTCGGCATTGCCCTGGCCGGGCCGGGCCGAACGCACCAGCTTGAGGATCGCCTCGACGACGCTTTCCGGCACCGGCATTCGACGGATCAGCGTCTGGATCTCCTTCAGTCTCGCCGGCTGCAGCACCTTGTCGGCCTTGGCTTCGTCGATGCCGGTCGTTTCGAGCAGGATGCGGCGCTCCGCATCGATCTCCGGATAAAGGATGTCGACCTGCATCAGGAAGCGGTCGAGCTGGGCTTCGGGCAGCGGGTAGGTGCCTTCCTGTTCCAGCGGGTTCTGTGTCGCCAGCACGTGGAAGGGCGAGGGCAGGTCGTGGCGGGCGCCAGCGATTGTGACGTGATATTCCTGCATCGCCTGCAGCAGCGCCGACTGCGTGCGCGGCGAGGCGCGGTTGATCTCGTCGGCCATCAGCAATTGCGTGAAGATCGGACCGGAGATGAAGCGGAAGGAGCGCTTGCCGAACTCGTCCTGCTCCATCACCTCGGAGCCGAGGATGTCCGACGGCATCAGGTCGGGCGTGAACTGGACGCGGCGCGAATCGAGGCCGAGCACGATCCCCAGCGTCTCGACCAGCTTGGTCTTGGCGAGGCCCGGCACGCCGACCAGCAGCGCGTGGCCGCCCGCCAGCAGCGCCACCAGCGTGCGCTCGACGACCGCTTCCTGGCCGAAGATCACCCGGCCGACCGCGTCGCGGACCTTGGAGATGTCGGCCAGCGCTTTTTCAGCTTCCTCGATCATCGCTTTTTCGCTGATCGGGCTTTCCTTGATCATCACGCTCATGCCGTTTCGATCCCTTGTGGTTGGAAATACCGGCCTGCATTCTCAACGTCGCAGAATGCCGCGATTCGGCCCCGCCTGGCGCCTGCATTCGAACTTAAATCACAGACTTGGGCGGACAAGGCTGACAATCGGGACAACAGTGACTATTTCGTGACCATGGCCGAACGCAGCGAACATCGTGAACAAAGCCCGGGTGGGCAGAGCTTGACGAGCGCTACCGAGGCGCGCGGCCTCGAGGCGCTGATCTCGCGCGCGGCCCGGGCGGGCAAGGGGCCGGCGCCGGTCGAGCGCTGGAATCCGGATTTCTGCGGCGACCTCGACATGGAGATCAAGGCGGACGGCACCTGGTTCTATCTTGGCACGCCGATCGGCCGGATGCCGCTGGTGCAGCTCTTTTCCAGCGTGCTGCGCAAAGATGCCGACGGAAAGACCTATCTCGTGACTCCGGTCGAGCGGGTCGGAATCCGGGTCGTCGACGCGCCTTTCATCGCCGTTGAAATGAATGCGTCCGGGAGCGGCGACGAGCAAGTCATCACCTTCCGCACCAATGTCGGCGACGTTGTCGCCGCCGGGCCCGGCCATCCGCTGCGTTTCGTCGACGAGGACGAAACCGGTGGGCTGAAGCCTTATGTGCTGGTGCGCGGACGGCTGGAGGCGCTGGTGGCGCGGGCTGTGATGTATGAGCTGGTCGCGCATGGCGAGGAGATCGACATCGACGGCAAGGCGATGTTCGCCGTCCGCTCGGGCGGCGAGGTCTATCCGATCATGCCGGCCGAAAAACTGAAACGGCTGAGCGCGTGATGGACCAGGTGACGCGGGCGCCGTTTTCGATCGCGGATTTCCGGGCCCGGGCCGCCGCGCAGGCCGCGATTACCCCTGGCGAGGATTTCGGCGATCATCGCTTCAACCCCGATCACCCCAGGCTCCAGCACGTCAAGCCGCTGCGGGACGCGGCCGTGCTCATCCCGGTCGTCGACCGCGCCGAGGGCGCCATGGTGCTGCTCACCAAGCGCGCCGAGAAGCTGCGCAGCCATTCCGGCCAGGTGGCCTTTCCGGGCGGCACGATCGATGCGACCGACCCCAGTCCGGAGGCGACCGCGCTGCGGGAGACTTTCGAGGAGATCGGCCTCGATCGCGGCCATATCGAGATCATCGGCCGCATGCCGGATTATGTATCGGGCAGCGGCTACCGCATCGTGCCGGTGCTTTCGGTGGTGCGCCCCGGCTTTTCGCTGACGCTCAATGCCGACGAAGTCGACGCCGCCTTCGAGGTTCCCTTGAGTTTCCTGATGGACCCGGCCAACCACGCGCGCGACAGCCGCATGTGGAACGATCTCGAATGGTTCTTTTACGATATGCCCTATGGCGACCAGCGAATCTGGGGCGTCACCGCCGGCATCATCCGCACGCTGTATGAAAGGCTTTATGCGTGAGCGTCGAGCTGTCCCTCTCGAGCCAGGCCGGTTGGCTTGGCGACAAGGCCCTGCAGCAATTGCTGGCTGCGCTGAAGCAGGGCGGCGAGGAAGCGCGTGTCGCCGGCGGCGCGGTGCGCAATGCGCTGCTTGGCCAACCGGTGGCCGATATCGACATCGCCGCGACGACACTGCCCGAAGAGACCATCCGGCGCGCGGAGGCGGCCGGCTTCAAGACGGCGCCGACAGGGATCGAACACGGCACCATCACCGTGATTGCGGGTGGCAAGCCCTATGAAGTCACCACGCTGCGCGCTGATGTCGAGACCGACGGCCGCCGGGCGAAAGTGACTTTCGGGCGCGACTGGAAGCTTGATGCCGAGCGGCGCGACTTCACCATCAACGCGCTCTATGCCGAAGCCGACGGCACGGTCGTCGATCTTGTCGGCGGCATTGCCGATATCGAGGCGCGGCGGCTGCGTTTCATCGGCGACGCGGGGGCGCGCATCCGCGAGGATTATCTGCGCATCCTGCGGTTTTTCCGCTTCTTCGCCTGGTATGGCGACGGCCGCCCCGATGCCGAAGGCCTGAAGGCCTGCGCCAGGCTGAAGGAGGGGCTTGCCCAGCTTTCGGCCGAACGCGTCTGGTCCGAACTGAAGAAGCTGCTGTCGGCTCCAGACCCTTCGCGCGCCCTGCTCTGGATGCGCCAGGCCGGCGTGCTGACCGCCGTGCTGCCGGAAAGCGAGAAATGGGGCATCGATGCCATCCACGGGCTGGCCAGGACCGGGAAGGATCTCGGCTGGATCGCCGATCCGATGCTGCGGCTCGAGGCAATCGTCCCGCCCGATGCCGTGCGCATGAAGACGCTTGGCGAGCGGCTGCGGCTTTCGAATGACGAGGCCGCTCGCCTGCGGCACTGGGCGCTGACCATCGCCCCGGACGCGAAGATGACCGAGACCGAACTGGCCAAGAAGCTCTACTACGGCGATCGCGACGGCTATCTCGACCGCATCCGGCTGGCGCTTGCCGCCGCGCGGACGCGTGCCGTGGAAGACAACCAGGCAATGATGGAGGCTGGCGGCCTTTCACGCCTGCTCAACTTCACGCTGAAATGGACAAAACCGGTGTTTCCGATCAAGGGCGCCGACCTGACTGGCCTTGGCGCGTCACCAGGGCCGAAGCTCGGCGCGACGCTGAAGAACCTCGAAAGGGAATGGGTCGGGTCGAGCTTCACCCTGGAACGCGGCGCGCTCATGGAGCGCGCCGCGCAGGCCTTGGAGCCTTAGGTCGTTTCACCATTTCATGGAAACGGCGAACCGCTCTATCTCTTTGTTTTATGCAATTCCGGACGGAAGGCTACGGCGAAGACCTGAGCCTGACCGCTCACACTTTCCTGGAATTGCTCCTGTCGGCCGGGGGGACCCGCGCCTGTCAGTGTATCGCCACGGGAGCCAGCGCCCGCGAGAGACTTGCCTCGCCCTTGCCGTAGATTGACGGGTCGTAGTTGGCCAGCGTGTCCGTGCGGGCCGTGTTGAGCAGGTCATTGGTGATCTGCACCGGCGTCGCCTTGGTGAACTTGCTGCCGATGATCGCGGCGTAGCCCGAGATGATCGGCGCGGCGAAAGACGTTCCATAGAGACCCGTCTTGTCGCCTTCGACGCCGACCAACCAGGAAATTGGCTCTGCACCTGCGTATTGGTACCGGCGTAGTCGGAATACCATGCAAGCTGAGCCTTGTTGGCCGTCGTGCCGTTCGTCGACAGCGCGCCGACGAAGATCGCCGTCGATTTGCCGATCAAAGCGAGATCGAGATAGTCCTGCTGGCCGTTGATGGCCGCGCCAACGGCGACGGCGTCGTTGCCGGCCGCCTTGGAGACGACGGCCGTTCCCCTGGTCGCATAGTTTATGATCGAGGCTTCTTCCGGGGCCCACCAGATCTGATTCACGCTGTAGCCCGCGTTGGTGTACATGCCGTAGCTCAGGTTGAGCACATTAAGACCGCGTGCCAGCGAAACGGTCGTTCCGGTCGAGAAATCCTTGGAGCGGATGGTCGCCGCGGGAGCGATCATGCTCGCCTCCTCGCGCGTCCATTCACCGTGCCGCTGCGTCTGCACGCCGATTCCGAAATTGCCGGAGAAGCGCGACGTGCTGCTGAAATCGTCGACCATGGTGATGGTGACGCCCTTGCCCTTGTAACCGGCGGACCATGCGGCGCCGACGTCGGGGCTCATCCAGTTCTGTAGGGTCTGCGTCGTGCGCGCGACCGGGATCGTGGCGCTTACGCAGATGGACCCGCCGCCATGGCAGAGCGCGGCCATTTCGTCCGGGCTGAGCGCTTCCTGCGCTGATGCCATCGGCGCCGAAAGAATGGCCAAGGCGGCGGCGAGGCCGAACTTCAAGGACTTAACCGACATGTTCATTCTCCAGTCAGACAGAACCAGGACGGGCGATCGTGAGTTTCGGGACAAGATGATTTCATTTGCCTGCCCTCCGATCAGAAAGTGAGACGGTAGTTCAGCCAGAGATGCATGGTCTCCGGCCTGGCGCTGACCAGATACTTCAGCGTTTCCTCAGGCGCGGTCTCCCCCGCCGCCAGCCGGCAATTGACGCTGTAGGTTCCGAACTCGCCGTAGTCGGCCTCGCAGGGCTTTTCCGTCAGATTGCCGCCGATGGTGGTGGTGACCGACAGGGACAGGGTGCTGTTGGGATTCGGATGGGTCTGGGTGAGAAATCCGAGCTTGAGGCTCGGCTCGATACGATATTTCTCGGCTTGCTCGCCGGTGCCGAACCCCCAGAGAAAGCCCGTATCGGGCGTGATCTGGGTGAGGAAGTCGACATGCATGTCGATCCAACTCGCGTGATACCAACGGCTGAAGGAGATCCAGCTTCCGCTCTGCAATTCATAGCCGCCAGTGCCGAGGCCCCTGGCCTTGTCGCTGAGCGGAGAACCCTGATGGACATCGACGAGCGAGGTGGTCCATTCCTGCGCGGCCGCGCCGGACGCGAAGAGGAAGGCGCACGCCAAAAGCACCGCCGTGCAGAAACCGCCTCGGATGTTGGACCGCTCGCGCATGCGCGAAGCACCTCGCCCCACCATTCCGGACAGCGCCTTGATGGCGAAGGGCTTCTCGGGCAGCCGCCTCTGGCCGGATCATGCACGGGAGAATCGCACGCAGACCGTTACCGCCAGGTTATCTAAGCTGTTACGAATATAAGAATTCCCCCGAATTATGGATACACAGCGCCTATGCATGTCGCGTAAAACTAAAAACCTAAAGCGCATGGAGCGAATCTGAAAGATCGCGACGCGCTTTAGGCCGGCGATCGAGGATCGCCGACGAAGAGGGCGGGATGCGAGGCAAGCAGTTTCCCGCCAGCCTTGCCGGCCGGTGACGTCTGGAAGTCCGATCCGGCCCGATCAGGCGGCGTCGCGGACCTTCTGGACGCGCGAGCGGATCGCCTCGATCATCGTCTCGCGGATGATGGTCTCGCCATGCGTTTCACGCATATGCTCGACGGCGCGGCGCATGACCTCCGCTTCTTCCTCGGCGCGCGTATGCCAGTCACAGCCGGGAACCAGCGATCCGCATTGAAATTCCTTCATGGGGATTTTCCTTTCCTCGCGACGGGGCTGCTCAGCCAGAGCGCTCCAGCCATTTGTCTTTATGCAATCCCGCCCAAAGCCGATGCGCGTTTTCGCAGGATTGCCCGGATGGATATCAATAACACATGCCGCCGCTTTCGGTTGCACGAAGGAGTGGCCGAGGGCGGTCGGCGCGGTAAAAGCATGAAACGAAGGGCGAAGCACTGGTGCTCCGCCCTTCGCGCCGCCTGAGCCTGCTATGCCTCGCCGGGTGCGGTTTTCCTGGAATTGCTCCAGCCGTTACTTCATGATCTTGACGGCTTCGGCGATTTTTTTCTTGCCGCTCATGTCCCAGGACACGCGAACCTTCTCACCGGCCTGAATGCCGGGATCCTTGAAGGCCTTGGACAGAGTGAAGGTCGACCCATCGTCGAGAACCAGGCTCATGGCCGTTCCATCAAAGCTCTTCACGGTTCCCGTGGTGTGCTTGGCAGCCGCGAACGCGGCGCCACCGGAGGCGAGGAAGGCGACGGTTGCCGCCGTCACGATAAGCTTGCGCATGGCATGCTCTCCTGGAAATGCAGGCGCCCGTTGGATCAGGCACCTCTCTTAGATCAGGGCCGTCAAGTCGCGTCGAGTCGCGGTCGTGGGACGCGATGATCGCCACCTCTGCCGCCGCCGCTTCCCGGCCCGGCAACCTTAAATAGCTCAATTTTTTCAAAAGGATATTAGACGTAAAAGAAATCCGGCCCGCCACATTGCCTGCCAAGATTCGACGAATGGGACAGCAATGCGGCCACAGCCGCGCTCACCTGATCGTTACGGCCATTTCACCTCGGGGGGCAGGCTGGACAGGATCGAGGCTACATTGCCGCCGGTCTTCAGGCCGAAGATGGTGCCGCGATCGTGAAGCAAGTTGAATTCGACGTAGCGGCCGCGCCGGATCAGCTGTTCGTCGCGCTCGCCATCGGTCCAGTTCTGGTTGAAGTTGCCACGAACCAGATGGGCATAGACGACTAGGAAGGAGCGGCCGACATCCTGTACGAAATTGAGATCGGCGTTCCAGCCGCCCTTGTCCTCGCCCGAATGCAGCCAGTCGAAGAAGATGCCGCCGATGCCGCGCGGCTCGTTGCGATGTGGCAGGAAGAAATATTCGTCGCACCAGGCCTTGAATTTGGGATAGTCGGCGACCGCGGCGTTCTTCTCGCAGGCGAACTGCATAGCGCGATGGAAGGCGATCGTGTCGGGGTCGTCCTGGGTACGGCGACGGTCGAGCACCGGCGTCAGATCGGCGCCGCCGCCAAACCATTGGCGCGTGGTGACGACCATGCGCGTGTTCATGTGCACGGCAGGCACGTTGGGGTTCCAGGGATGCGCAATCAGCGAGATGCCGCTTGCCCAGAAGCGCGGATCCTCCTCGGCGCCGGGTATCTGCTTCCTGAATTCCGGCGAGAATTCGCCATGGACGGTCGAAGTGTGCACCCCGACCTTCTCGAAGACGCGGCCGCGCATCATCGACATGGTGCCGCCGCCACCGCGGCCTTCGTCGCGCTCCCAGGGCGTCTTCTCGAAACGGCCGGGCGACCATGAGGACAGCGGTCCCTGAAGCTCCTGCTCGAGCTGCTCGAAGGTGGCGCAGATACGTTCGCGCAGCGCTTCGAACCAGAGGCGGGCCTTCATCTTCTTCTGCTCGATGTCGGCCGGCAACCCCACCGGTATTTCGGGTCGTTCCAAAAGCTGTCTCCAGTCGCGGCCGACAAATGACTCGTTTTTTCTGCGCGCGATCCCTAATCTGTTAAAGACAAGGGTCAAGTCCTGTCTGATCCAGGTGCAAAGGAGTTCCTTCGTGCGCACCCCGGCAAGACCGCCGCTGGATGGCTTGAAGAAGAGGCTGGAGCGCTCGCGCGCCGAGCGCGCAAACCTGCCGCGCGACGGTTTCCTGCGCGAGACCTTCGTGCTGCCGAGGCCCGCCGCCCGCCTCAAGGCCAAGGAGTGGTTCGAGCGCTTTCCGAAGCAGGCCTACTGGACCGAGATCGAAAGCTGGTTCGAACGCCCAGGCGATGTGATCGAATTCACCATGCGCCGGCTGCCGGCGGCCGACTGAGACATCTTTGGCGGCCAACCCGTCAGCGCACCGCCAGCCTTCTCGCGCCCGTGCCCTCCCGGGCCAGCCGATCTTCCTTGTTCCTCAGCGGGCATTTGTCGATCGACATGCAGCCGCAGCCGATGCAGTCGGTCAGGCCGTCGCGCAATTTCTTGAGCTGGGCGATCTTCTGATCGAGCTCGTCGCGCCAGGCCGTCGAAAGCAGGTTCCAGTCCTCGCGCGTCGGCGTGCGCTCTTCGGGCAGGGACTGGAACGCCCGTGCAATGTCGGCAAGCGAGATGCCGACCTCCTGGGCAACGCGGATGATCGCAACGCGCCTGAGCACATCGCGGCCGTAGCGCCGCTGGTTGCCAGCCGTCCGATGGCTGCGGATCAGCCCGCGCGCCTCGTAGAAATGCAGCGCCGATACCGCGACGCCGCTGCGCATCGCCACTTGGCCGACCGTCAATTCCCTTACCGGAGCCATTCTCAAATTCCTGCTTGACCTCAAGTTAAGTTGAGCTTGTAGCCAGGAAATATCGCTAGGGCAATTGCAGGAGAAGGCGATGTGCGCCTGGGCAGGAATGACGGCGGAAGGGATGGCGGTTCGGGATAGCGCGGAGGCGCGAAAGCTGGCTCATTGTTTCGACGCAATTCCGGGCAGAAAACCGTTTCACACTTTTCCTGGAATTGCTTTAGCCGATCTGGCGGAGCGCTTCGCCGGCGACCATGGCGACCGACAGCGCGACATTGATGCTGCGTGCGCCCGGCCGCATCGGAATGGTCAGTCGGGCATCCGCCGCCTGGTGGACTTGTTCCGTCACGCCGGCGGATTCGCGACCGAACAGAAGGATGTCGCCGGCGGCGAAAGCAAAGCCGGTATAAGCGGCCGTGGCCTTGGTGGTGAGCAGCACAAGGCGGCGCGCATGCGCGTTTCGCCATTCCTCGAAGGCGTGCCAGTCGGCGTGGCGGGTGAGCGTCGCCCTTTCGAGGGAGTCCATGCCGGCCCGTTCCAGCGCCCGGTCGGAGAGCGGGAAGCCGGCAGGCTCGATGATATCGACGGCGATGTCGAGGCAGGCGGCGAAGCGCAGGATGGTCCCGGTGTTGCCGGCGATATCCGGCTGGTAGAGCGCGATGCGGAGACGGTCGTTCATTTTCGCATCCTGCTAATAAGTGGCAGATCGGCCACAGGCATCTCCCGCTTTCGGCGATTTCTGGCCTGTCGGGTGGCCAATTTCTGCGAAGTCGAGTATAGGACCATCATCGTCAACCCGAACCGAATGGAGGGGAACACATGATGACCATGCACATCCAGCGCCTCTCCTGGGCTCTCCTATGCCCAATGGCGGTTTCGGTACGACGATTCTACTGACACTTTAAGTCTTCATCGCACCGATTCCCGCCGAACCCAATTTTCGGCCTTCGAAGGAATCTTGCGATGTTTTTCAAACTGCCAAAGGGGCGCCGCGCCCCAGCTGAACGTGTCGAGACCGACGCTTGCCGCGCCGTTACGACCGATTCGATCCGCGCCTTCGGTCGAATGCCGAGGATCGAGGCCATATCACCCTTTTTAACGCATTTGCATATGGAGGACGGACCAATGTTCGATCCCTACAAGATACCGGGGTCAAGAAGCCTGCATGAGCGCAAGGCGGCGACCTGGGCGCTGCTGATCGGCGAGACCTATTCGTCGGCGGTGCATGCCGAGGAGCGGCGCAGGCCGCATCGCGGCATGCTGCCGGACGTCGATTTCTCGCGCGCGGTGCCCGACCACAGCCGGCCGACGCTGGTGCGCCGGATCATCCGTCTGTTCCGGCCGGGCGACCGAAACCGGGCAGGCTCCGGCTTTTCGTCGGGAAGCCCGGCGCCGTCAGGATCGTCGAACGAGCCTGTCGGCGAAATGCCGGCGAAACCCTATATTGCGAGCAGCAAGGCCGGCGATGCGGATGATTCCGTATCGCCGGCCCGCAATGCCGCGCGGCCGCAAAGCCTAGCCCATCAATCCCGCGCCGCGTGAGCGCGCATAGCATCGTGAGTGCCTGGAATGTTCCGCTGGTTTGAACAGAGGCTCGATCCATTTCCCGCCGCGGAGCCGGTCGAGCCGCCGAAGACGCTGGTCGCGTTTTGCGTGCATTATACGCGCGGCGCCTGGCCCTACATCCTCCTCGATGCGGTGCTGGTGACGGCGATCTCCATCGCCGAAGTGTGGATGTTCGGCTTCATGGGCCGCATCGTCGACTGGCTGTCGGGGCAGAACCGCGAAACCTTCCTGCAGACCGAGAGCTGGAAGCTCGCCGGCATGGCCTTCGTCGTGCTGTTCGCGCTGCCGGGCACGGTCTGGCTGCATTCGCTGCTCAACCAGCAGACGCTGATGGGCAATTATCCCATGCGCATCCGCTGGCAGGTGCACCGCTACCTGCTCAAGCAATCGATGGCGTTCTACCAGGACGAATTCGCCGGCCGCATCGCCACCAAGCTGATGCAGACGGCGCTCGCCGTGCGCGAATGCGTGATCAAGCTGATCGACGTCTTGAACTACGTCATCGTCTATTTCCTCGGCATGCTGTTCATCGTCGGCTCGGCCGACTGGCGGCTGGCGGCACCGCTCGCCGTCTGGCTGGTCGGCTATATCGGGCTGCTGCGCTTTTTCATCCCGAGACTGGGCAAGGTCGGCGAGGAGCAGGCCAATGCCCGCTCGACCATGACCGGCCGCGTCGTCGACAGCTACACCAACATCCAGACGGTGAAGCTGTTCAGCCACGCGCGCCGCGAGGCGACCTTCGCCAGGGAAGGCATGGCGAGCTTCCTTGACACCGTCTACCGTTCGATGCGGCTGGTCACGGTGCTCTACGGCCTGCTCTACATCCTGAACTCGCTGCTTCTGTTCTCGGTGACGGCAATCTCGCTGTGGCTGTGGCTCGGCCAGGCGGTAACGATCGGCGCGGTCGCGGTGGTCATCGGCCTGGTGCTGCGCATGTGGGGCATGTCGCAGTGGATCATGTGGGAGATGTCCGGGCTGTTCGAGAATATCGGCACGGTGCAGGACGGCATCCAGTCGATCTCGCTGCCGCGCCTGGTCGAAGACAGGCAGGGCGCCAGGGACATCGCCGTCAGCCAGGGCGAGATCCGCTTCGAGGACATCCGCTTCCATTACGGCAAGCAGAAGGGCGTCATCGAGAACCTGTCGCTCACCGTGAAATCCGGCGAGAAGGTCGGCATCGTCGGCCGTTCCGGCGCCGGCAAGTCGACGCTGGTCAACCTGCTGCTGCGTTTCTACGACCTGGAAAGCGGCAGGATCCTCGTCGACGGCCAGGAGATCGCGGCGGTGACGCAGGATTCGCTGCGCGCGCAGATCGGCATGGTGACGCAGGACACCTCGCTGCTGCACCGGTCGGTGAAGGAGAACATCCTCTACGGCCGGCCGGACGCGACCGAGGAGATGCTTATCGAAGCGGCGCGGCGGGCGGAGGCGCTCGATTTCATCGCCGGGCTTTCCGACCACAATGGGCGCAAAGGGTTCGGTGCCCATGTCGGCGACCGCGGCGTCAAACTGTCCGGCGGCCAGCGGCAGCGCATCGCGATCGCCCGCGTCATGCTGAAGGACGCGCCGATCCTGATCCTCGACGAGGCGACCTCGGCGCTCGATTCGGAGGCCGAGGCGGCGATCCAGGAGAACCTCTACAAGCTGATGCAGGGCAAGACCGTCATTGCCATCGCGCACCGGCTGTCGACGATCGCGGCAATGGAC